>CAIXHI010000027.1 GCA_903919215.1 uncultured Acidimicrobiaceae bacterium | reverse complement strand
TCGCGCCCAGCGCCGAACCGCCGCGGCTGCAACCACCGACGTTCGCGCAGCCCACCATCGCCCAGCCCACGATCGCGCAGCCGCTGTACCCACCCACCGTCGCTCAGCCCGCCTACGGCATACAGCAGCAATGGGCGGCGGCGCCGCCCCCGCTCGCACCGAACCGCACACCGTTGATCGTCGGCGGGGTCGTCGCGGTGCTGGCCATCGGCGTGGGTGCGTTCTTCCTACTGAAGGGCGACGACACACCCGGCAACACGATCGCCACCACAATCCCTGACACGACTGAGGTGGTCGACACCACCACACCGCTGGAGACCACCACCGAGGTGCCCACCACCGCACCCGGGCCGACCGTCTCTGGCGACCTGCTGGTTGCGATGCTGCCGGCCGATGCGGATGTGCCCGCTGACTGGACGCGCTACTCCGACGCCGACCCAGCGCCTACGTCGCAGTCCGGGCCAGGTACCGGCTTCTGCGGTCTCACCAACTCAGTGGGGCGCGCCCAGTTGGCCGGCAGCACCGCGCAAGGGTTCGGACCTGGTTGGGACCTCCCCGACCAGAGCTCGTTCACGGTCGACCTCTACGCGTTCGCCGACACGGACTCGGCGTCGTCGTACCTCACAGCAATCCTCAAGGATGCGAACTCCTGCACCGGCAACCCGGTGCGGTACACGATGAGCGAGGCCGACGCCCAGTGGTTCGACGACGATGGTTCGCTCGATGCCACCCAGTGGTCGATCGAGGAGCAGCCCGGCGCCACCGCCAACACGGACACCAAGGCGGCCGAATCCGTGCAAGCGTTCGTCGACCAGCGCTACACGACCACCGTGGACAGCACCGACTACGCCGTCACCGGTACCAGCGTGATGCTCTACGAACGGTGGGGGAAGTACGTGATCTCGTTCTCCCTGTACGGCCGCTGGGGCTATACGGGATGGCCGGATGCGTCCCCCTACGAGCACCAACCCACCATCGCCGAGTTGTCGACCGCTGCCAACCTCGTGCGCGACACCGTGCTGAAGCGCCTCGCTGCCGCCGGCCTGATCTGACAACCGCCCAGCTTCAGTCCTCGACAACACCCTTCGGTGCGCGCTGGTTCATGAACCCGAACATGTAACCGGCGATGCGGCGCATCTGGATCTCGTCGGCACCCTCGGTGATGCGATAGCGACGGTGGTGGCGGTAGATGTGCTCGAAGGCCTTGTACCGCGAGTAGCCCATACCGCCGTGTACCTGCATCGCGTAGTCAGCGGCGTCGCAGCACAGCCGGTTGGCCGAGTAGTTACACATCGACACCTTGTCGCTCACGCTGAACGCGCCGTCGCGATCCATCAGCCACGCCGTCTTGTGGATCAGCGCACGCAGCATCTCGCACTTCGTCTGCAGCTCCACCAGCGGGAACTGAATGCCCTGGTTCGTGGCCAATGGCTTGCCGAACGGCTTGCGCTCCTTGGCGTACTGCACCGCTTCGTCCACGCAGTACTGCGCCGCACCCAACGACGACGCGGCCTGCCGGATGCGGTTCTCGTTGAAGAAGTGCTGCACCACCTGCAGCCCGCGACCCTCACCGCCGAAGATCGCCGAGTCGGGTACCCGCACCTCGGTGAGGCGCACGTGGGCGTGGTCGGTGGGCATGTTGAACGTCCACAGGTACTCGAGCACTTCGAAGCCGGGGCTGTCGGCCGGCACCAGGAACGCTGTGATACCCAACCCGTCGCCAGCCTTGCCGCTGGTCCGAGCCATGATCAGGTCGGCTTCGGCGCGGTGGATACCGGTGTTCCAGGTCTTCTCACCGTTGATGATCCAGGTGTCGCCGTCGCGGACTGCGGTGGTCTCCATGTGGGTCGCGTCGCTGCCGTGCTCAGGTTCGGTGATACCGACCGCGAATCCGCGTCGACCTTCTGCCAGGCCGTTCACCCAGTGCGCCTTCTGTTCGTCGGTGCCGTACTGCAACATCAGCAATAGGCCAACGTTGTTGCCGACGATGCTGTGCTCGTTTTGCAGGTCGTTGTGCAACCCGAGACCCTTGCGCGCAAGGTGTTCGCGGATGACGGCCATACCGAGGTTGCTGCCGTTGCGTCCGCCGAACTCCGTCGGGAACGGGTAGCGGAACAACCCGGCTTCGTCTGCCAGTCGCTTCACTCGGAACAGCAGGTCTTCCCACTCTTCGGTCGGCACGCCGCCGCGTTCCCAGTCGGTGCGTGCGTACTCACGACGATGGTCGAGGAAGCGGATGTTGTCGTCCTCGGCCTCGAGTGGCTTGATCACCCGGTCGATGAACTCGTCGAGTTCAGCGAGGAAGTCCACGAGCTCAGCGGGAAGGTCGAAATCCATGGCGGCATGCTCTCACTCGGAGTCGACGCCAACGAACCCGAAGGCGTGGCGCACCCGAAAACGCCAGGAACCCCGGCCGCAGCCGGGGTTCCTGTGTATCGACGTGCCGTCAGGTCAGGAAGGGCCGTTGGGGAACTTCAACAGCGAACCGGCGTCGACGCGGATCTGCTGGCCAGTGATGTAGCGGGCGTCGTCCGAGGCGAGGAACGCGGCGAGCGCAGCGATGTC
>CAIXHI010000026.1 GCA_903919215.1 uncultured Acidimicrobiaceae bacterium | reverse complement strand
GACCTGCGGAACAAGAACCTGGTCCTCCTGGCGCTGGTGCTGCTGTACCGCATCGGTGTCGCGATTCGCGTTCCGGGTATCGACGTCGACGCAGTGCGTCAGTTCAAGGCCGCTGCCAAGACACAGGGAGCCCTCGGGTTCTTCAACCCGTTCAGCGGTGGCGCCTTCGCCAGCTTCAGCATCTTTGCGTTGGGCATCATGCCGTACATCACGGCCAGCATCATCATGCAGGTCCTCGGTGTGGTCATCCCCAAGCTCGAGAAGCTGCAGCAAGAAGGCGCAGTCGGCCAGCGCAAGATCACGCAGTACACCCGTTACCTCGCGATCGGTATCTCGACGCTGCAGGCCACGGCGCTGACGTTTATCTTCGGTAACGGTAATGGCAACGCGTTCTTCGGTGCGGCTCAACGATTCCCGCAGAACCTGCGCCTGCTGCCTGATGGTATGTGGCCGCGTGGCTATCTCGTCATCATCACACTCGTCGGCGGTACCGCCGTACTGATGTGGATCGGCGAACTGATCAGCCAGCGAGGTATCGGCAACGGTATGTCGATGGTGATCTTCGCCTCGGTCGTGTCCAGCCTGCCGAGCGGTTTCTACTCGGTCTGGGCTGAGAAGAACTGGTTCGTGTTCACCCTCTTGCTCACCCTGTGCTGCGGCATCGTCATCGCGGTCGTGCGGGTCGAGTTGGCCCAACGTCGCATCCCTGTGCAGTTCGCCAAACGAGTGGTCGGCCGGCGGATGTACGGTGGCCAGAGCACCTACATCCCGCTCAAGGTCAACCAGAGTGGTGTGGTGCCGATCATCTTCGCCAGCTCGGTGTTGTTGCTGCCGGTGTTGCTGACGAACCTGCTTGGGAGCTCCAGCAAGGGAACCTGGCGCTACACCATCCAGAACTGGGTCGACCAGAACCTGGTGAACAGCCGCAACCTGGTGTACATCTCGTTGTTCTCGTTGATGATCATCGCGTTCGCGTACTTCTACAACTCGATCGCCTTCGACCCGATCCGCCAGGCAGATCAGATTCGTCGCCAGGGTGGTTTCATCCCCGGTGTACGCCCCGGTCCGCAGACCGAGCGCTATCTCGGCAAGGCCGTCAACCGCATCACCCTGCCGGGCGCCGTGTTCGTGGCCATCATCGCGATCATGCCGTACCTCTTGCTGTGGGGTTTCGGCGTGCAGAACTTCCCGTTTGCTGGCACCACGGTGCTCATCGCCGTAGGTGTGGCCATGGAACTCATGCGCCAGATCGACAGCCAACTGATGCTGCGAAACTACGAGGGCTTCCTGAAGTGATCCCGGGCGCCCGGCTGATCCTGCTCGGGCGCCAAGGCGCTGGTAAGGGCACACAATGCGTGCGCTTGTCACGTCATTTCGTCGTGCCGCACATCAGCACCGGCGACATGCTGCGTGCCGCTGTCCGTGAAGGTACCGAGTTGGGTGCCATGGCCAAACGGGTGATGGACGCGGGTGGCCTCGTCGGTGACGAAATCATGGTCGGGATCGTCCGTGAGCGCCTCTCCCAATCGGATGCGGTGGGCCGTGGCTACATTCTCGACGGCTTTCCGCGGACGGTGCCGCAGGCTGCTGCGCTCGATGAGATCACAGCCGAGCGCCCACTCGATGTGGTGCTCGATCTCGACGTCCCGCGCGAGCTCGTGCTGCGACGCATCACGTCGCGCCGTGTGTGCCGCGACTGCGGTACGAACTATGTGGCCAGCGGGAGTGAGAAGTCGCCCTGGATCTGCGACGTGTGCGGTGGCGACGTCATGCAGCGCGATGACGACACCACGGAAGCCATCGCCCATCGTCTCGACCTCTACGAAGAGCAGACCTCGCCGCTGATCGAGTACTACGAGCGTCGTGGCCGTCTCGCCGTGATCGACGGCGTCGCCTCGCCCGACGAGGTGTTCCGCCGTCTCACCGCCGCCGTCGAGGGTGCTCGGCGCTCGAGCTGATGGCCCGCTCGCGCCGCAACGGCATCCCGCGACGTGCTCCAGAGGAACTGCGTCACCTCCGTGCAGCTGGGCGAGTCGTCGCCGAGATGCACGTTGCATTGCGCCAGGCTGCTCGCCCAGGGGTGACGACGGCGCAGCTCGACCGCGTAGCCCGCGATGTCATCGAGCGGCGCGGTGCGAAGTCGAACTTCTTCGGCTACCACGGTTTCCCCGGCGTCATCTGTGCGTCGGTAAACGATGAGGTGATCCACGGCATTCCCGGGTCGAGGGTGCTCGTCGAGGGTGATCTGCTGTCGGTCGACTGTGGTGCGATCGTCGACGGCTGGCACGGGGACGCAGCGTTCAGCATGGGGATCGGCACCATCAGCGCAGAGGCCCAGCGGCTGATCGACACTGCCGACGCGGCGCTCGCCGCGGCGATCAAGCAGATGCGCCCAGGTCGGTGTCTCGGTGATGTCGGGGCGGCGGTGGAGACCATCGTCGCCGCCGCCGGATACGGCAATCCGCTGCACTACTGCGGACACGGGATCGGACGCGAGATGCACGAAGAGCCGGATGTCGAGAATCGAGGTCGGCCTGGCCGTGGCCTCGAGCTCGCCTCGGGAATGGTGCTGGCGATCGAACCGATGCTGCTCGGCGGCGGCAGCGACAAGGTGAAGGAACTCGACGACGGCTGGACGATTGTCACCGCCGACGGTTCGCTCGCCGCCCACGTGGAGCACACGGTGCTCGTCGGCGACCACGGCCCCGAGATCCTCACCCGCCTCTGACCCTGCGAGTGCCACGGCCCCGCCCCGAGTGCCACGTGCGCACCCGAGTGGTACGTGGCACCCATGGTGCCACGTACCACTCGGGCGCAACCTGGCACTCGCACCGGTGGCCTGGCACTCGCACCGGTGGCCTGGCACTCGCACCGGGCCGTGGGGAGGTGGCGAGCTAGCGGGTGGCCTGACCGTCGATCACGACGGGGGTGCCGTTGAACACGGTGTGGCGCACCTTGCCCCGCAGGCGCCGACCGATGTAGGGCGTGTTGCGGCTCTTGCTGGCCAGTTGCTCGGGCTTGACGGTCCACTCGACGTTGCGGTCGAACACGGTGAGGTTGGCCGGTTCGCCAACGGCGATCGGGCGACCATGACGGTCGGCAACTCCAGCGATGGCGGCAGGCTTCCAGCTGAGCGCGGCGACGATGTCGACGAGATCCATATCGAGCTCCGCGAGGCACACACCGAGGGCCGTCTCCAGGCCGAGCATGCCAGAAGGTGCCTGATCGAGCGGCGCCTCCTTGGTGTGCGGCTCGTGTGGCGCGTGGTCGGTGGCGATCGCGTCGATGGTGCCGTCAGCAAGGCCGTCCTTGATCGCCGAGATGTCGGCGGGTGTACGCAGCGGTGGGTTCACCTTGAACACCGCGTCGTACCCACTGAGCTCTTCATCGGTGAGTGAGAAGTGGTGTGGTGTGGCCTCGGCGGTGATCGCCAGGCCCTCGGCCTTCGCCGCGCGCACCAGGGCCACGCTGCGGGCAGTGGACAGGTGCAGGAAGTGCATCGGCACACCCGTGATGCGCACCAGCTCGATATCGCGAAACAGCATCAGCTCTTCGGCCAGCGCCGGCCAACCGGGGAGGCCCAGGCGGCTACAGCAGGAACCCTCGTGCATCACGGCGCCCTTGGTGAGTGAGGCGGTCTCGCAGTGCTGCGCGAGCGTGATGCCCAGTGGGCCGGCGTACTCGAGCGCTCGCCGCATGAGCTGCGCGTCCTGCACACCGTTGCCGTCATCGGTGAAGATGCGCACACCCGCCGCAGCGAGCTCGCCGAACGGGGCCAGCCGCTCGCCAGCGCGGCCGACGGTGATGCAACCCGACGGCAGCACCTCGCACAAGCCGGCGCGCTCGCCCTGGGCGCGCACGAACTCGATGACGGCGACGCTGTCCTGCGCCGGGTCGGTGTTCGGCATCGCCACCACGGCGGTGAACCCACCGAGTGCGGCGCCGCGGCTGCCGGTCTCGATCGTCTCGGCCTCTTCCTTGCCCGGTTCGCGGAGGTGTACGTGCAGGTCGACGAAACCAGGGGAGACGATGCAGCCAGTGGCGTCGAGCACTCGGTCGCCGGTGAGCCCGGGGCCCACCCCGTCGCTCACCTGGACGATGCGGCCGTTTTCGATGGCGACATCGCCGGCACGCTCGCCGGATTGATCGAGCAGGGTGCCGCCGGAAAGGATCAGGCGAGTCATGACAGGGTCTCCGATCGAAGGTCGCCACCGGTACCGAGTAGCGAGAACAGGACGGCCATCCGTACGGCGACGCCGTTGGTGACCTGGTCGAGAATGGCCGAGCCGGGAAGGTCGGCGGGGTCGACGACGATTTCGACGCCGCGGTTCATCGGCCCGGGATGCATCACCAATGCGTGCGGTGCCAGCCGTGCGGCGCGAGCGGCGGTGAGTCCGTACATCGCCGAGTACTCGTGCATCGAGGGCAGCAACGCATCGTCCATCCGCTCACGCTGCACCCGCAACAGATAGAGCACATCGAGATCGGGGAGCAGTGCATCGAGGTCGTGACTGACCTCGACCGGCCAATCGTGCACCGCAGGGGGAAGCAATGTGGGTGGGGCGACAAGTGTGACGTGGGCGCCGAGCGCAGCGAAGGCCTGCACATCGCTCCGCGCGACGCGGCTGTGCTTGATGTCGCCGACGATGGCGATGCGCAGACCGTCGAACCCATCGCGCCGGTTCAGTCGGGTGCGAATCGTGTAGCAATCGAGCAGCGCCTGGGTGGGGTGCTGATGCCAGCCGTCGCCAGCATTGACGATGCTGGCATCGGTCCATCGTGTGATCAGCCCTGGCACGCCGCTGCTCTTGTGGCGGATGACGAACGCGTCGACGCCCATCGCGCTGATCGTCTCGATCGTGTCGCGCAGGCTCTCACCTTTGTTGACGCTGCTGGACGACACGGCGAAGTTCATCGTGTCGGCGCTGAGCCGCTTGGCTGCGGTGTCGAAGCTGGTGCGGGTGCGGGTGCTGTCCTCGAAGAACAGACTGACCACGTTCTTGCCGCGCAGTGCAGGCACCTTCGGGATCGGGCGATGGTTGATCTCCACCATGTGATCGGTGAGTTCCAGCAG
>CAIXHI010000025.1 GCA_903919215.1 uncultured Acidimicrobiaceae bacterium | reverse complement strand
GAGCTTGGCGTGTCCGTCGGCGTTGCCGGTGATCGATCTTGGTCTTGAGGAGTTGCCCGGATCGACGACGTTTGTGGACGGTACGGGTCGTGGCCGCGACGGTGTCGCGGTGGTTGGTTCTGGCCCGGATGCGGGTGCAGCTGGTGCGCCGGGTGCCACCGGGTCGCACCTGGGGGCGACGTTCGCCGATGCTGGTCAGTCGATGACGGTGCCGAGTCCGATGGTCGCGGGTTCTGGTGTGGCGTTCTCGTTGGCGTTCTGGGTTCGTGTCGAGGATGCGTCGTCGTCGGATCCGTTCGTGGTGTCGTGGGACAGTACGCACCAGCTGCGGGTGCGCCCGGACACCGGTGTTGTGGAGTGGCAGTGGGGGTCAACCGTTCAGGCGAGCTCGTCGGCTCAGGGCTGGCAGCCGGTGAACGACGGTCAGTGGCATCTAGTGGTCGCGAGCCGTCCGGCGTTCGGAACATTGCAGTTGACGGTGGATAACCATCCGCAGTTGTGGACCGGTGGCGGCGGTGGCCTGCCGACTGGGCCAGCGCAGGTGACCGTGCGCGGTGGCGGTTCGCCGGTGAGTATCGACCAGTTGCAGTTCTACAACGTGGCGCTCTCCGAAGCAGCGGTGACCCAGTTGCGTACGAGGGTGAAGCCGTCGTGCATGTTGGTGCAGAACTCGTCGAATGGTCAGGCGTTCAACTGGTGGAAGGTGTTGACCTCGGTTGCAGATACGCGTGGTGGTGCGCTGACCTCGTCGTCGTCGTTGACGTTGCGGGTGGACAGCGATGCTGCGGTGTCGTCGGTGGTGGTGCCGTCGACTGCGTTGAATGCTTCGGTGCCGTCGTTTGTGTTGTCTGGTTCGGCGTCGGATGGTGTGGAGGGTTCTGGTGTTGCCAAGGTCGAGGTGAGTCTCGATGGTGGTGTGTGGGTGGTGGCGTCGGGTACGGAGAGTTGGACGTTGCCGATCTCGCTGGGTCAGGGCAATGTGTCGATTCGTACGCGGGCGACGGATGCGGCGGGCAATGTGGAGGTTCCGGGTTCGGCGACGGTGTTGTTGGTGGATCGTGTTGTGCCGTCGGTGTCGTTGGATGCGCCTGGTGTGTCGTTGGCGCCGGTGCGTGATGTTGCGACTGGTTGGTTGTTGGTGTCGTTGTCGGGCACTGCAACGGACACGGGCAGTGGTGTTGCTGGTGTGGAGGTGAACGTGTCGCCGGTGGGTGAGGCGGTGTCGGCGGATTCGTGGCAGCGGGCGTCGGTGTCGGGTGGTGTGTGGTCGTTGGACTATGTGTTGCCGACTTCGGTGTTCGATGTGAGTGGCCAGTACGCGGTGAGTGTGCGGGCGTCGGATGTGGCCGGGAATGTGACGGCGGATGACGCGGCGACTGGGCAGGTGTTGTTGGATGATCGGGCGCCGGTGGTGTCGTTGAGTGCGACTGATCGTCAGCGTGCGGTGGTGGCCGGGTCGGTCGAGTTGTCGGGCGCGGTGACTGATGTGGGTGGTGTGGGTGTTGGGTCGGTGGAGGTGTCGTTGACGCCGATCGATCAGGTGACGGGGGATTCGCTGTTGAATCGGGTGTGGTTGCCGGTGGTGTTGGCGCAGCCGGATGGCACGTCGACGTCGTGGTCGTTGGCTGTTCCGTCTGGTGTGGAGGGGTTCTTCCAGATTGATCTGCGGGCGACGGATTCGTTGGGTAACGAGACGGTGGCGGCCAAGGTGTGGTCGGGTCTTGTGGACACGAAGGCACCGCGTTTGGTGTTGTCGATCGCGGCGACCGGTCGCAGTCGTCGGAAGGGCCAGTTTGTTGAGGTGGCGTATGAGTGTGGGGCGCAGGATTTGTTCTTGAACACGGCGACGTATCGCTGTCCTGGTTTGTCGAGTCAGCCGGCGGTGCGTGGGTTCCTTCAGCCGTCGCCGTTGTTGGATGCGTTGCAGGTGTTGTTCCCGGATCAGCCGGTGTTGACGGATTTGTCGGAGAGTTTCACGAAGTGGGAAAGCATGTTGAGCACGGATGCGTTGTTGAGCGCGTGTGACGTGTTCGGTAACTGTGCGTCGCAGGGTGTGGGTGTTGCTCCGTTGGTGAACTCGGTGCAGCACACATTGCTCACAGGCGCGGTGTTCACTCGCACGGGTGCAACGGTGGAGATGGTCACGTATGCGAATCCGGCACCGACCGCGGTGATCGTTAGCCCGGGTGACGGTCAGGATGTTGCGGTCACGGACACGGTGGGTGTGGTGGTCGATGTTGAGGCTGCGGCGTCGATCAAGCAGATCGATGTGTTGCTCGATGGTGCGGTGGTCGCGACGCGCACGTTCGTGTTGAACGCGACGACGTTGCATGACGAGTGGATCCCGGTGACGGTGACTGGTGGTGTGCACACGGTGGAGGTGTCGGTCACTGATTGGGATGATGTGGTGGTCACGTCGGGGGTCGTGGAGTTCTTCGCCGATATGGCGGCACCAACGGTGTCGTTTGATGACAGCACGATCACGGTTGGTCGCACGTGGGCGGTCGGGACCGATTTCTACCGGTTCTCTGGCACGGTTGTTGATGATGGCACGGTGGCGGCGGTGCAGATCAAGGTCAACGGTGGCCGGTGGAGTGATGTGTCGTTCGGGTCTGGCACGTGGCGTACTGCGTTGCAGGTGCCGGGTGCGGATGGTTCGACGTTATCGGTGATGGTGCGGGCGTTCGATCGTGCTGGGCGGGTCACCGAGATCGGTGGCGCCACCCAGGTGGATCTCGCACCTGTGCAGGCGGTCGCGTATGTGCGGCCGGAGACCACGATCGATAGCGGTCCGGATGCGGTGGTCGCGGCCAGCAGTGTCACGTTCGGGTTCACCGGAACGCCGGGAGACAGCAATGTCACCAACTACTTCTGCCGCGTCGATCAGCTTGCTCCGGTGATGTGTTCGGCGGCGTTCATGCTCGAAGGTTTGGCGGCCGGGAACCACACGTTGACGGTCGCGGCGATCGACGACCTCGGCTATGTCGATCTGACTCCGGCGACGCGGTCGTGGACGGTGCTCGCGGTCGGCCCGCAGCCGACGTTGGTGTCGCATCCTGCTGCTACAACGACGCTGCACACCGCCGAATTCGGCTTCACTGGTGGTCCGGACGCGACGTTCGAATGCGCGATCGACGGTGCTGCTCCGGTGGCGTGTACCAGTCCGTTCACGGTCAACGATCTGGTGGACGGGGTGCACACGTTCGCCGTCACCGCCAGCGTTGGCGGTGTGTCGGGGACCGCGGTGTCATCGACGTGGACGATCCTCAACGACGCACCCGTCCAGTCCGATCAACAAGCCGACATCGATGCTGATGATCCGCTCGGCCAGGGCCTGACGTTGGTCGCGAACGACACCGATCCGTTGGTGTATCGGATCGTCGATCTGCCCGAACACGGGTACCTGGTCGGCACCGCACCCAACGTCACTTACATCCCGTTCATCGGCTATCGCGGTGCGGACACGTTCACGTTCGCGGCCGATGACGGCCAACAGGTGTCCGGTCTCGGGCAGGTCGAGTTGTTGGTGCGGGTTCCCGATCATGTCAACCCGGTGATCGTCAACCGTGGCGATCAGACGATCTACACGACCTACCCCGGCACCGGCCCGTTGCAATATCCGCTGCCGACAGCAACGGACAACTCGGGCACCGTCACACTCGTGTGCACCCCTGCATCGGGCACAGTGTTCGCGCTCGGTCGCACCACAGTGACCTGCAACGCCACCGATCCCACCGGCAACACTGCGGTCGCGAGTTTCGTGATCACCCACCTGATCGCACCCGAAACGTTGCCCCACGTCGGCAACGGCTACCTGGCGCTCCAAGAAGCACTGCTACTGATCGCCGCCGGCTTCGTACTGGTGATGATCGCCTGGCGGCGCCGCCGCGACCTGCTGGCACGCAACGAAGGCATGCGCAGCTAGGGCAGGCGCAGCGGAGCCAACGCTGACGGCACGGCGACGCTCAACCAGCGTGTCGTGTCGTCCAGCGTGGCCTCGATCAGCAACTGTCCCAGGAGCATTCCCTGGAACCAGGCGCAATAGGCGAACGAGTCGAGATCGGGATTGATGATCCCCTTCGTCTTCGCGAACTCGAAGATGTCGGCGATGATCGAGGTCATCAAGATCTGGAACTCGGCGACCGCCGGTTGGTGGTCGTTCGCCTCCAACGAGGCGGCGGCCAAGGCGACCCGCTGGATGCGACGAGCACGGTTCACCGTGCAGGTCGCGGCACGGCGCAGTTGCTCCTCGACGTACGTGCAGAATTCCTCGTGGGTTGCTGCAGCCATTCCCTGGTCGAGCAGTGCCCGATCTTCGGTCAGCACGAGGTCGCGGTGGATCGACGTGGTGGCTGCACGGATCAGACCGTTGCGGCTGCCGAAGTGGTGGTAGAGCGAACTGGACGACGCTCCGGCTTCGAGCAACACCTGCTCGACCCGGAATCCGTCGACTCCATCACGCCGCAACGCCGCGGTGGCGGCGTCGAGGATTCGTTGCCGCCCATCCTGGAGGGTCGCTGTGGGCCGCATGCAGAGGAGGCTATACCACTATCCGTGCCGATCTGTCACGTACTGTGGCTTCGGACGGCGGACGGCGGGCGGTAGTGCAACTCAGCCGCCCAGCACTTCGTGGATGGTGACCGGTCGACCTTCGGCGATGCTGCGGTGTGCTGCCACACCGATGGCGACGGACATCAGGCCGTCGTGCAACGTGACCGAGGCTGCCACGCCAGTGCGGATGGCGTCGGCGAAGTCGACGTGTTCGAGGTACGAGGCACCGTGGTGCATTCCGGTGTGTAACACGGCGGGGTCGTGCACCGGTCGCTCGCTGTACTGCCCCATACCGTCGGCCCGGCGACCGATACGCACGATGCCTTCGCTGACCATCGCCTCCACCTTGCCAAGCGGCCCGACGACAGAGATCTCCTGCTCGTTCTTGGTGGCCTCGGCGAACATGCAGAGGTCGAGCACAGCGCGCGCACCGCCCTCGTACTCGACGATCACGTAGGCGTTGTCGAGGATGTCGGGTGTCTCGCCGTCGTAGCGCTCGTCGAGGTGGTTCACATCCTGCGCGCCACTGGCCATCACGCGCACTGGGGTGGTACCCACCAGCAGGTTCATCAGGTCGAAGAAGTGGCAGCACTTCTCCACCAGCGTTCCGCCGGTGTTGCGGTTGAACCGGTTCCAGTTGCCCACCTTCGGCAGGAACGGGAAGCGATGTTCGCGGATGGCCACCATCTGCACCGTGCCGACCGCTCCGCCACGCACCTCGTGCAGCACGGCAGCGGTGGGCGGCATGTAGCGGTACTCGAGGCCCATCCACACCACCCGGTCGGGCCACCGCTCGCTGGTGCTGGTGGCGACCTCGATCGCCTCCAGGCAGTGCGGCACGGTGGTGCACAGCGGCTTCTCCACCATCACGTGGTGCGGTGTGCGCAGTACGTCGAGCAGCACCTCGTGGTGGGTGAAGTTCGGTGTGGCGATCACGACCGCATCGCACAACCCCGAGGCCAGTAGTTCGTGGTGTGACTCGAACGTGGCCAACGGAGTGTCGAGACCCACCGCCAACTGCGCCCACGCCCGACTCTCTTCGTGCGGGTCGGCGACGGCGGTAACCCGCGCGCCGGGCAACTGCAGCAGGTTGTTGATGTGCTCGATGCCCATCATCCCCGTGCCGATCACGCCGTACCGGATCTCGTCGTCCATCCAGCGCAGCCTAGAAGCCGGCCGTCCTCACAGCGGTGCCCCCCCAGGGGCTCGAACCCTGAACCAATGGATTAAAAGTCCACTGCTCTACCATTGAGCTAGAGGGGCATGGGGGCGGAGCACAACCCGCGGCATAAGTGTCGCGGAGTGCTGGTGGGCACCCGTTTGTCTGAACGGGCAGGCTACTTGCCGCTTGGGCTGGTGGAACCGGTCGGTTCAGATGAACCGGGTGCTCGACGGGTGTCGGGGCGCGCCGATGCCGCCCCGTGGGGCGGCTGGTTCGCTGGGCTGGTGCCGGTCAGGCGGCGGCGGTGCCGGGTGGGGCGTTGGCGATGCGGTCGCGGTAGTGCAACTCGGAGAGTGTGTTGCGGGCGATGGCGAGGAACATCAGGTCGACGTGTTGGTTGGCTTTGCCGTAGGTGCGGGCGCGGCGGCCGGGTAGTTGGGCTTTGATCCAGGAGTTGACGGATTCGGCTCGCTGGCGGCGGTTGTAGTTCTCGGCGTAGCGGTCGTCGTCTTCGGGGAG
>CAIXHI010000024.1 GCA_903919215.1 uncultured Acidimicrobiaceae bacterium | reverse complement strand
GGTGTTTGCACTGTTGCGTCGATTGGTCACCGAGCTGAAGGTCAACACCACCTGCGGCGCGTCGAACGTCAGCTTCGGTCTCCCCGCCCGTAACAACATCACCGGCACGTTCCTCGCGATGGCCATCAGCAACGGCATGACCTCGGCGATCATGAACCCGCTACACCCTGAGGTCAAGACGATCGTCATGGCAGCCGACGTGCTGGCTGGGAACGACCAGGACTGCGCCGCATGGATCCGCGCCAACCGCGACCCCGACGCACCCACTGGCGCCCGCGGGGGCCGCGTCGGCGGTCGCGGCGCGAGGCGCGCCGAGTAGCGATGCCGCGCATCGTCTTCACCCCGTCCGGACTCGATGGCGTGGTGCCCGAGGGCACCACGGTGTTGCAGGCTGCCCGCGAGCTGGGTGTCGACCTCGACTCGGTGTGCGGTGGCCGAGGTATCTGCGGTCGCTGTCAGGTGGTGGCCTCACCAGGGCAGCACCAGAAATGGGCCATCGATTCCGCCGACACTGCGCTCAGCCCGTGGACCGCCACGGAGACCACCTACGACACGCGTCGGCCGATGAAGCCGGAACGCCGGCTCGGTTGTTGTGCGCTCGTCCTGGACGATGTCGTGCTCGATGTGCCGCCCGAGAGCCAGGTGCACCGACCGGTCGTGCGCAAGAGTCTCGACCTCACGGATGTGGTGCTCGACCCCGCAGTGCACCTGTTCTATCTCGAGCTACCGCCGAGCCTGCTGGGCGACGCCGCGTCGATGACGGAACTGGTCATCGCCGAGCTACAACGGGAACACGGTGTCACCGTCACCCACCTCGATCTGACCGCCCTGCAAGAAGTACATCACGCGTTCGGCGGGCAGGAACGCTCGGCAACTGTCGCGGTTCGCGGCGACACCGTCGTGGCCGCTTGGCAGGGCTACACCGAGCGTGTGTGCGGCGTCGCTGTCGACATCGGCAGCACCACCATTGCCGGCCACCTGTGCGATCTGAGCACGGGAGAGATTCTGTCCTCGGCAGGTCGGATGAACCCGCAGATCCGCTACGGCGAAGACCTGATGAGCCGTGTGAGCTACGTGATGATGAACCCGGGCGGCGACCGCAACCTCACGGTTGCCGTACGCGAGTCGCTCAATGAACTCATCGGCGAGTTGTGCACCGATGCCGGAGTGGCCACTGGCGAGGTGCTGGAGATCGTGCTGGTCGGCAACCCGATCATGCATCACATCGTTGCCGGGATCGATCCCACTCCCCTGGGCCAGGCACCGTTCACCCTGGCCACAGCAGAAGCAATCACCGTTCGCGCCGCTGAGTTCGAACTGCACTGCGCACACGCGCTGGTGTACCTGGCTCCCTGTATCGCCGGGCACGTCGGTGCCGACACAGCTGCGGTCATCCTCTCCGAACAGCCCCACCACTCGCCCACCATGCAACTGCTGGTCGACGTGGGCACGAATGCCGAGATCGTGGTTGGCGACATGCACCGCCAGTTCGCATGCAGCAGCCCCACCGGGCCGGCGTTCGAGGGTGCCCAACTCAGCAGCGGGCAGCGCGCCACAGCAGGTGCCATCGAGCGCATCCGCATCGACCGCGACACGTTCGAGGCCCGCTTCAAAGTGATCGGTTGTGATCTCTGGAGCGACGATCCCGGCTTCGCCGAGGGCACCGCCGGACTCGACATCTCCGGGATCTGTGGGTCAGGCATCATCGAGGTCGTCGCCGAGATGTACCTCGCCGGAGTTATCGATTCCGAAGGTGTCGTACAGGGTTCGCTCACCGACCGCACGAGCCGTGTCGTCCCCGACGGCCGCACGTTCACCTACGTGGTCACCGACGGCATCACGATCACCCAGAACGATGTGCGTGCCATCCAGTTGGCGAAGGCTGCCCTGCGCGCTGGGATCGAACTGCTCTACCAGCACGCGGGTGTCACCGAAGTGCACGACATCCGCCTTGCGGGTGCGTTCGGCAGCCACATCGATCCGGTCTACGCACTGGTGCTCGGCCTGGTGCCCGACTGTCCGGTCGAGCGAGTGCGCTCGGTCGGAAACGCAGCCGGTGCCGGTGCGGTGCGCGCACTGCTCTCGTGCGCATTGCGCGCCGAGATGGAAGCTGCAGTCCGCAACGTGGTGAAGGTGGAGACCGCCACCGAACCCGACTTCCAGGCCCAGTTCGTGGCCGCAATGTCGTTCCCCCACGCCCTCGCGCCCTCCACACACTTATCCGCCGTCATCACGCTGCCCGACCGAACGGCTGGCGGCGACCGCGCCGGCCGTAGGCGCCGTACGAGGGAGCCCTCATGAACACTCGCCGCTCTGGTGGACGCTCCGGCCGGGCCGCGCTCCGCGCCTCGCACGTGGTCGAGCGGGTCCCGTATCTCACACGGACCATGCGCCCCTTCGAGCTCGCCAGCGAGGAGTCGCTCGCGCTGATCGAATACACCGCCGACACAGTGCTCGAAGAAGTCGGCATCGAGATTCGCGACTACCCGCAGGCGCTGCCGATCTTCGCTCGCGGCGGGGCCATCGTCGAAGGGACGCGTGTGCGCTTCCCGCGGGGTATGTGCCGTGAGATCGTCAGCCGAGACGCCCCCAGCACCTATGTGCAGCACGCTCGCAACCCGCTGAACAACGTGGTGATCGGCGGCGACAACACCGTGTTCGCCCCCAACTACGGCTCGCCGTTCGTACACGATCTCGACAACGGGCGCCGCTACGCAACACTCGCCGACTTCCAGAACTTCGTGAAGCTCACGTACATGTCGCCGTGGCTGCACCACTCGGGTGGCACCGTGTGCGAACCCGTCGACGTTCCGGTCAGCACACGCCACCTCGACATGGTGTACAGCCATCTCAAGTTCAGCGACAAGCCGTTCATGGGTTCCGTCACCGCCGGGTCGCGTGCGGCCGACAGTGTGGAGCTGGCACGTCTCGGGTTCGGCGGCGACCTCGACGACCGTACGGTGCTGACCAGCCTGATCAATGCCAGTTCACCCCTGGTGTGGGACGGCACGATGCTGGCCGCCGCCCAGTGCTATGCGGAGTACAACCAGGCGTGCATCATTACGCCGTTCATCCTCGCTGGGGCCATGGCTCCATCCACGAGCGCTGGGGTCGCCGTGCAGACCCTGGCCGAAGCGCTTGCCGGAATGACCTTCGTGCAGTTGGTGCGCCCCGGCGCCCCAGTGGTGTTCGGCTCGTTCGCCAGCTCGATGAGCATGCAGACCGGCGCCCCCACGTTCGGCACCCCCGAGCCGGCAATCGTGCTCTACACGGTCGCCGCCCTCGCACGCCGCCTCGGTGTTCCCTTCCGCTCCGGCGGCTCACTGACAGCCAGCAAGCTGCCCGATGCACAGGCCGCCTACGAGAGCGCCAACACCCTGCAGCCCACGGTCTTGGGTGGCGTCAACTTCGTACTCCATGCCGCCGGTTGGCTGGAAGGGGGCCTGGCGATCGGCTACGAGAAGTTCGTCCTCGACTGCGATCAGCTGGGCATGATGACGACGTTCGTGCGTGGCCTCGACGCCACCGAGAACGGATTGGCGCTCGACGCGCTGCGCACCAACCCGCCGGGGAACCATTTCCTCGGCACGGCGCACACACTGGCCAATTTCGAGACCGCCTTCTATCGCAGCGACACCGCCGACAACTCGAGCTTCGAACAGTGGAGCGAAGAGGGCGGCCTCGACGCTGCGCAGCGAGCCAACGCCCTCTGGAAACGACGCCTCGCCGAGTACGAACCGCCGGCGCTGGATCCGGCGATTGATGACGCCATGCGGGAGTTCGTCACCCGCCGTACGGCAGAATTGCCCAACGAGTTTGGATGATATGAGTTCCTCACTGCACCACCTCATCGCTGACGCTCGCTACGAAGTCATTCCGATGAAGAACCTCGAAACGCAGATCGAGCACATCCCGGCGGGCGCGTCGGTCTCGGTCACGTGCAGCCCGGCCAAGGGGCAGCAACCGACGCTCGACCTGACTTCCAGATTGGCCGACCTCGGCCACATGGCGGTACCGCACATCTCGGCCCGTCTGTGCCCCGACGAGGCCGAGGTCAAGCGACTCGCCGAGTTCTGCCGTTCCCGTGGCATCAAGGAAGTGTTCCTCATCGCCGGCGATCCTGAACAGCCTGCCGGTAAATACGACGGTGTAGTGAGCTTCCTGCGCGACTTCCTCAGCTGCGACCACGGCCTCCAGCGCATCGGTGTGACCGCCTACCCAGATGGCCACGCAATCATTCCGGCGCAGGTGGTGCACGAGGCACTGCATGCCAAGCAGGACTTGCTGAACGAGGCGGGCGTGCCCGGGTTCGCGAGTACCCAGATGTGCTTCGACCTCGCCCAGTGGACGACGTGGGCCACTGCCGAGCGCGCCGCAGGTTTCGACCTGCCGTTGCACATCGGCGTACCCGGCGTGATCGACCGGGCCAAGTTGTTCACGATGGGTATGCGTCTCGGCATCGGCAACAGCATGCGCTTTGTGAAGAAGAACGGCGGCGTCCTTGGCCGGTTGTTCAAGCCCGGCGGCTACGACCCCAACAAGCTCATCATCCCGCTGAGCAAGCGTGCCGACGAGCTGAACATCGAAGGACTGCACTTGTTCACGTTCAACAACGTGCAGGCCACTGCCGAGTGGCAGCGCAAGATGCTCAACCGTTTCGGCGGATGATCTCGGCGGTGATGGCCGGCACCACCGTGTGCAGGTCGCCGATCACGGCGTAGTCGGCCTTGGTGACCATGTTCGCCTCGGGATCGGTATTGATCGCGAGGATCTGCTTCGATGCCATGGCGCCCACCCAGTGCTGGATGGCACCGGAGATACCACACGCGATGTACAGATCGGGGGCGATGCGCGTTCCCGTCTGCCCCACTTGATCGGTGTGGTTGCGCCATCCGTTGTTCGTGACCGCGCGTGAGCAACCGACGACACCGCCGAGGCGAGCCGCCAGTGCCTCCAGTGGGGCGAATCCCTCGGCAGAACCCACCGCACGACCCCCGCCGACGACCAGTGGAGCCGTTGCCAGGGTCACACCCGCCGTTCGCTCGACACGCTCGGTCACGACAGTGCGCGACAGCGAAGGATCGAGTTCCACCACCAACGAGACCACCGCTCCGGCAGCAACCGAGGGTGTGGCCTCATGGCTGTGATGCGCGAAGGTGACCAACTTGGTGGCGGCCGACAAGGTGCACTGCTCCAGCAATGAACCACCCCAGCGGACGCGAGTGATGGTCCAGGTGGCGGCATCGATCTCCACGCAGTTGGCGACCATCGGCAGGTCGAGACGCGCAGCCGCCTGGGCCATGACCTCGTTCCCGCGATCCGTACCGCAGGCCAACACAACGGTGGGCCGCAGCACGCGCACCGCCTGGGCAACGACTTCGCCCCATGCTTCGGGCCCGTAGTCGGACAACACGGCGGCGTGCACCTGGTGCACGACTGCGGCGCCATGCGCGGCAAGTTCCGGAGCCAACGCGTCGGCGGTTGCGCCGATGGTGAGCGCCTCGACGTGCGGGTCGAGTCGGAGCGCTGCGGCCAGTGCCTCGAGTGATGCAGGAGCGAGCGTCCCGCGGTCATGTTCGATGACGACGAGCACGGTCACTTCAGGATCCCCAACTCTTCCAAGAGGTCGACAACAGCGGGCGCGGCTTCAGGGCCGTGCCCCAACACGATGGTCTGGCTGACCTGTTCGGCGGCCTGTACGAGGGTGATCATCTGCTGACCGCCACGCTCACCGACGGGGGCAACCTGCGCGACCTCCACCTTCTTCGATGCCAGGCGACCCTTCAGCGTTGGGTACCGGGGCAGGTTGATGCCCTCCTTGACACCCAGCACCACGGGCATCTGCAGCGAGTACACCTCGACACCGGCATCCGCTTCGCGACGGGCGCGCACCGACGAGGCATCGATCTCGATGCCCTTGACACCATTCACCATCGGGCGTCCGAGGGCGTGCGCCACGCGGACGCCGACCTGGAAGTTGCCCGAGTCGGCCGACTCGTTGCCGAACAACACGATGTCAAAGGCGCCGTCGGTGGCTTCGACGTCGCGGATCGCAGACGCGATGGCCGATGCCGTGCGCTGTGGATCCCATTCCGCAGTCTCGATCGACAGCAGCACCGCCTTGTTGATCCCGATACTGGCCGCGTAACGCAACTGCTCGTCGGCTTGCGTCGGGCCGAGGGTCAGCACGGTGGACTCGCCGCCGGACTGCTCCACGAGTTGCACAGCCGCCTCCACCGCGCACTCCTCGTGCGGGCTCGTGGTGAACGCCAAGTAGGCAGTGTCGACGGCCTGTCCGTCGGCCGTGAGGTTGATCTTGGCCCCAGGCGCCGGCACCCGCTTCACACAGACGAGAACGCGCACGTCAGCCCTTCATGCGGGTATCGGTGGGGTCGAACAGCGGGGTGCTGCCGGCAACTTCGACGGTGACCGGGTAGCACTCGTTCATGTACATGACCTGCAGCTTGTTACCGACGACTGCGTGTTCGGGCGGAAGGTACGCAAACAGCAAGTACTTACCCACCGACACACCCGCTCCAGCAGTGGTGACCCGCGAGACGCGGCCCTTAACGTCGAGGATGCGGTCGCCTGCGAGCGTCAGGATCGGCTCGTTGCCGCCCGTAGGGAACCGGTCGTAGCCGTCGGCGCACTGCTGACTGTCCATCGACAGTGTGCACATGATCGCCGCCGGAGCCTCTGCGCGAGCAGCGAGGTACGCAGCCTTGCCGATGAAGTCGGCGCTCTTCACCTTCGGGCGAGCCAGTCCGGCTTCCACCGGGTTGTACTCACTCTCCAGTTCGGAGCCCATCAGGCGATAGCCCTTTTCGATGCGGCCGGTCACGGCGTACACGCCGATGCCCACGGGAATGATCTCGAACTCCTGGCCGGCGGCGAAGACCGCATCCCACAGCGTGAGGCCGTGCTCCATCCGGGTGTAGATCTCCCAGCCGTTCTCCCCGACGTAGCTGATGCGGTACATCGTGCACGGCACACCGTTGATCAGCACCTCGCGGACCGCGCCGTACGGGAAGCCGCCCTGCGACAGGTCGTAGGGGGCGGTCGTGTCGTCGGTGGCGATCTTGGCCAGCGTCTTGGCTGCGTTCGGGCCCCACACGCCGATCGTGCAGATGCCCTGCGAGCGATCGGTGAACGTCACCGACCCGTCCGTCGGCAGGTGCTTGTTGAACCAGTAGTGATCGCGTCCACCGTCGAACGCGCCGGTGATCACGCGGTAGTGCTGCTCACCGAGGCGCTGGATGGTGAGGTCGCCGCGGAAACCACCGTGCGGTGTGAGCAACGGCGTGTAGACGCTGCGCCCGACCGGAACCTCCACCTGGTTGACGCACATGTAGTTCAAGAACGCGGTCGCGCCGGGGCCCTCGAAGTCGAACTCGTTGAACGCTGTGAGATCCACCACACCAACGCTTTCGCGCATCTGCAGGTGCTCGGCGTTGGTCACCGGGTTCCACCAACGACCGTCCCACTCGTGGGTGCGCGGCGTCGCGGCCTGGGGGAACTTGGCGAACAGCTGCTCGTTGCTGGAGTACCACTGCGGACGCTCCCAGCCACGGGCGTCGAAGAACGTGGCGCCGAGCGCCTCTTCGCGGGCGTAGAACGGACTGCGTCGCAGGCCACGCTGACTGGCCCACTGCTCACGCGGGTGGACAATGCCGTAGGTCTTGTTGAAGTGCTCGTTGCACCGAGCGTTGATGTGCCACTCGGTCTTTTCGTGCGGGTAGAAGCGGCTGATATCGCTGCCATGCGGATCACACATGTGCGGGTAGCCATACGTCATCCACTCGGCCACCAACTGCGCGATGCCGGGGCCTTCCTTGATCCACACGGCGGCAGCACTCCACAGATTGCGCACCTCGGGGGTCTCGCCCAGCACTGGGTTGGCGTCGGGGGTGAGGCTGAGCAGACCGTTGATCGCATAGCGGATCTCGGCATCGCCGAGCATCTCCATCAGCTCGATGGCCTGCTCCATCTGCGGATCGAAATCGTCGTAGGTGAGCGGCAGTTCGGTCGGGGTCAGCGCCGAGGCAGCGATCGAGGGAATGTCGTCCGGGCGCATCAGGATCGGTCGGTGGGCATAGCTGCCGACCTCCATCGATCCGGCCGACTGACGCTCGTAGCAGAACGTGTCCATATCGCGGATGATCGGGAAGGCGAGTTCCTTACCGGACTGCTGCAGGATGTCGATCGGGCCGACGTCGGCCATCTGATGCACGGCCGGGGTGAGCGGAATGTTGGCACCGGCCATCTTGGCGATACGCGGG
>CAIXHI010000023.1 GCA_903919215.1 uncultured Acidimicrobiaceae bacterium | reverse complement strand
GATCCACACCGTCCAACGGGAAGATCAGGTAGAACATCTCCATGGCTGAATCGGCGTCCCAGACCATCACCATCGCCGCTGCACCAGACCGAGTGTGGGCGATCGCCACCGACTTCGATCGCTACCCGGAATGGGCCAAGGACGTCAAGGACGTCATCGTTCGCACTCGCGACGAGCAGGGGCGGCCCACCGAGGTCGAGTTCCGTGCGTCGGCACTCGGTCGCAGCACGCATTACACGCTTGGCTACGACTACTCCCAGGCGCCCGGCGTGCTGAAGTGGAGCATCATCCGCGGCGACATCATGCGCACCATTGACGGTGCCTACAACTTCTCTTTGGCTGCCGACGGCGGCACCGAAGTGCGCTACGACCTGGCCATCGAACTCGTGGTGCCGCTACCGGGGTTCGTCAAGCGTCGTGCTGAAGTGCGCATCCTCAACACGGTCCGCGAACTCAAGACCCGCGCCGAGGCATGACCCCCGGTCGTCGTCCTGCGCGGCGGCGACTCGGTATCGACGTCGGTGGCACGAAGTGTCTGGGCGTAGTACTCGACGAGCACGGTGACGTGGTCGGCGAACAACGCCGTGCGACTCCGCAGGGACCGGACGCGATCATCGACACGTTGGTCGAACTGGCCGGTTCGCTCGCGCCGTACGACTCGATCGGTGTCGGTGTTCCCGGGCTCGTTGCTCGTAATGGTGTGTTGCGAGCCGCTCCGAACCTTGTCGACATCAACGATTTCCAGGTCGGGTCGCTGCTGAGCGCACGGCTCGGGGTCGACGTGCATGTCGACAACGACGCCACCGCTGCGGCAGTGGCCGAATGGAAGGTCGGCGCCGCGAAAGGTGTTGCCGACTGTGTGATGGTGACACTCGGCACCGGCATCGGTGGTGGAGTGATCGCGGGTGGACGGCTGATCCGTGGGGCCAATGGTTTCACCGGCGAGATCGGCCACATGGTGGTCGACCCCGAAGGGCCCCCGTGCCCGTGTGGTCGGCGCGGTTGCTGGGAGCGCTATGCGTCCGGTTCCGGCCTGGGTCGTCTGGCCCGTGAGTCGGCCGGTGGCGGGCGCCTGCGCAGGGTCGTCGAACTCGCTGGCGGCGATGCCGAGTTGGTGCGCGGCGAGGATGTGCAGGTTGCCGCTCGCGAGGGCGACACCGACGCGTTGCAGGTCATCGACGACTTCGGCCGCTGGGTGGCGCTCGGCCTGGTGAACCTCACCAACGTGCTCGATCCGGAGATGTTCGTGCTCGGCGGAGGCCTGGCTGTGTCCGCCGACTTGTACCTCGGGCCGATCGAGCGCTGGTTCACGCAGTTGCTCTACGCACCGCATCTGCGGCCACACCCGATTGTGCGGTTTGCGCTGCTGGGAGACCGTGCGGGTGCTGTCGGCGCGGCGCTGTTACCCGAGGTGCACTAGCCGGGAACGCACGCCCCGGTGTCCACGGCGACATCGCGGTCACCCTGTAACAACTGCCGGATCTCGTCGATGTCGACCGCCCATGCTCGGTCGGCATCCTTTGCGCTGCGGGCGAACACCATGGCTGTCGCCACACCGCGGCTGACCAGTACCGCCCCTGAGTCGCCCAGCTCGATGGTTGCACTGATCTCGTACCCGTCGCGGGTCGAGGAGCCGAGCAGGTCGAGGTCGGGCACCTCGATCGGGTTTCGCGCGAGCACGCGGAACTGCAGTGCGACCGGCGCGTCGTTCCGGTAGACGACGTATTGGCCGGTGGCTCCCACGGCCATCCTGCCGAGCGCGAGCGGAGCGATCGGCTGCTCGACATCGAGCAGCGCAAGGTCCAAAGAACGGTCGATCGCGGTCACCTTGGCCTCGGCGCGACGCCCGTCGGCGAGCCGCACCTCGACCTTGGTGGCACCGGCCACGACGTGGGCAGCAGTGAGTACCCGTTCGTTGGCGACGAACGAGCCGGCGCCGATGGTGGCGGTGTCGTGGCACCCGAGCGCCTCCACTCGCACAGCGGCGGCGAGAGGATCGGCCTGTGTCGGGACAGACGTGTCGGGGTCGTCGTCGGATGAGGTCGAACAGCCGGTGATGACCGCCAGGGCCACGATGGTTCCCGCGAGGATCCGTCGCCGGTCAACGGACACCGCGCGGCAGGTCCCGGTTCGGTGCCCTGACGACATTCGCCAGGTCAGCTCGGGTCGTGGTGCGGGTGGTAGTTCGCCCTGCTCTGGCGGATTTCCTCCCAGGCAGCTTCACGGCCAGCGAGGCCGGCGGTGCTGGAGGTCTTGCCCGGTTCCAGCGCCTTGTAGACCTCGAAGAAGTGCTGGATCTCCTGCACCAACTGGGGGGTGAGGTCGGCGAGATCGCGCACGTCCTGCCAGCGCGGTTCCTTCGGCGGAACGCAGATCAGCTTGGCGTCCTCACCGGCCTCATCGTGCATGTACAGCACGCCCACCGGGCGAGCCTGCACCCACACCCCCGGGTACACCGGGTCTTCGAGGAGAACGAGTGCATCGAGAGGATCGCCGTCGCCGCTGAGGGTTTCCGGAACGAAGCCATAGTCCGCGGGGTACGTCGTGGCAGTGAACAGGCGCCGGTCGAGGAACACTCGTCCGGTCTCGTGATCGATCTCGTACTTGTTGCGGCTGCCACGGGGGATCTCGATGACGACATGAATGCAATCGGGGGGGAGTTCGGTCGACATACCGTGATGCTCGCACAGTCGGGGTCGCCAGTTCACACAGGCGTTACACGGCCGAGATATCGGGTTCGCGCTCGATCGGTAGCGTCGTGCTCCGTGGAGACCTTCGTCGTACGTGTGTGGCTGCCGGATCGGCCGGGTGTTCTGGGCCAGGTGGCCAGTCGTATCGGCTCGGTTCACGGCGACGTCGTGGGTATCGAGATCCTGGAACGCGGCGGTGGCAGCGCGATCGACGACCTCACCGTGTCGCTGCCTGATGCGTCGCTCGTCGATCTGCTGGTGGACGAGATTCGCCAGGTGGATGGCGTGGCGGTGGAGCATGTTCGGCCGGTGCCGAGCGATCGGCCGGATGGCGGGATGGCCGCGTTGGCCACAGCGGCAGCGGTGGTCGCGGCGCCCGCCGGCGAGCGGCTGCCGGTTGCATGCAGAGAGTTGCGCACACTGCTCGATGCTGACTGGTCGGTGGCGATGTGCCTCGACGGCCCGGTGGCCGTGGCCTGCGACGGGGCGGCACCGGAACTGGAATGGCTGGCAGCGTTCCTCGCTGGCAGTAGTCACCTCGGCGGCGAGACGGCCTCCGTCGAGGTGCATCACACCCCTGGTGACCTCGTGTGGGCCAGGGTTCCGGCGCATGGCGTTGCCCTGGCCTGCGGCCGCGTTGGCCGCGTGTTCCATGCCCGTGAACGTGAAGAGTTCAGGGTGCTGGGCGGCATTGTCGACTCGCTCCCCGGATAATGAATCGCCGCGGCGGGCGGCGCGCTCATATCCTGACCTGGTCCTGAGATCTGAGGAGACCAGTGAAGCCCGTCGCGAAGTCCAGCAAGCTCGCCAACGTCTGTTACGACATCCGTGGTCCGGTGCTCGACCGCGCACGTGAGATGGAGGAGGAGGGGCAGCAGATCATCAAGTTGAACATCGGCAACCTCGCTGCGTTCGGCTTCAACCCGCCGGATGAGATCGTCCAGGACATGATTCGCAACTTGCCGAACGCGGCCGGATACACCGACAGCAAGGGCTTGTTCGCACCGCGCAAGTCGGTCGTGCACTACACGCAGGAGAAGAAGATCGCCGGCGTCGCGGTCGACGATGTGTACCTCGGCAATGGTGCCTCCGAACTGATCATGATGTCGCTGAATGCGCTGCTCGACGACGGCGACGAAGTGCTGGTGCCGGCGCCCGACTACCCGCTGTGGACTGCTGCCGTCTCACTGTCCGGCGGTCGACCGGTGCACTACCTGTGCGACGAACAGGCCGACTGGAACCCCGACCTCGACGACATCCGCAAGAAGATCACCGACCGCACCAGGGCGATCGTGATCATCAACCCCAACAACCCCACCGGTGCGCTGTACCCGGACGAGGTGCTGAAGGAGATCGTGCAGATCGCCCGCGAGCACGAGTTGATCGTGTTCGCCGACGAGATCTACGACAAGACCCTGTACGACGGCAACACGCACACGAGCATCGCCTCGCTCGCCGACGACCTGCTGTTCGTGACGTTCAACGGTCTGTCGAAGAACTACCGCGCGTGCGGTTACCGCGCCGGTTGGATGATCGTCTCGGGCGAGAAGCGGCACGCCAAGGACTACATCGAAGGCCTCGACATGCTGGCTTCCACCCGTCTGTGCTCGAACACGCCGGGGCAGTTGGCGATCCAGACTGCGCTCGGCGGGTACCAGAGCATCGATGATCTCGTCGGCCCGGGTGGGCGTCTGTTGCGTCAACGCGACATCGCCTACGAGGCGTTGAGCCAGATCCCCGGTGTGTCGGTGGTGAAGCCGAAGGCTGCGCTGTACATGTTCCCGCGGCTCGATCCGAAGGTGTACCCGATCACCGATGATCAGCAGTTCGCCTACGAACTGCTCGCCGAGGAGAAGTTGCTGATCGTGCAGGGCACCGGCTTCAACTGGCCCACACCCGACCACTTCCGACTGGTGTTCCTACCGAACACGGATGACCTCACCGAGGCCTTGATGCGCATCGAGCGTTTCTTGGG
>CAIXHI010000022.1 GCA_903919215.1 uncultured Acidimicrobiaceae bacterium | reverse complement strand
GTGCTCACCAATGCACCCACCACCACCATCCAGGGTGCGACACAGGGTGGCACCCTCACGGTGGCCATCGAAGGCGAGTCGTCTGGGTTCAACCCCACGGCCGACCCGTGGTCGAACGCCGGACACAACGTCGCCCGCTCCATCTTCGAGCCGCTCGCCACGTTCGACAGCACCGGCAAGGTCGTGCCGTATCTCGCCGAGTCGATCGCGCCCAACACTGATGCGACGGTGTGGACGATCACGCTGCGCAGCGATGTGAAGTTTCAGAACGGTGAGCCGCTGAACGCCGAAGCCGTCCGCCTGAACTTCGCGGCTGTGCAGGCCAACGCCAGCTTCAAGGGTCAGCTCGAACTACTGGCCAGTATGAAGGTCGTCGACGATCTCACGCTCGAGCTCACGATGAGCAAGGCGTGGAGCACCTTCCCGAACACGCTCGTCGGCAACATCGGCAGCCAGGTGGGCTACATGTCCGCCCCGGCGATGTTGGCCTCGGCGGACGGCGGCCGAAACCCGATCGGCACCGGCCCGTTCACGTTCAGTGAATGGGTGCCCGATGATCACCTGACGGTCGTGCGCAACGACAGCTATTGGGGCACCCCGGCATGGCTCGACACGATCGTGTTCAAGCCGATCCCCGATTCAACAACGCGCAAGGCGGCGATGGATGCGGGTGACGTCGACGTCTACTACACGGGTAGCTCGAGTGAAATCATCGAGTACCAGGCGTTGCAGAAGGACGGGAAGTTCAACGTCGCCATCGGCGCACCGTCCGAACCCGACATGGTCATGTTCAACACCAAGAGCATGCCGCTCGATGACGTTCGCGTGCGCCGCGCCATCGTGATGGCCACCGACATGAGCCGTGTCTTCGACTACCTCGACGCCACTGGCGTGAAGCAACTCACTCACGGCCCATACGCCGACACGTCGTTCTGGTACGCCAAGAGCAACTACCCCGAGTTCGACATCGCCGGCGCCACGAAGCTCATCGAGGAGTACGTCGCCGAGAAGGGTGCACTGCCCGAGATCGAGTTCGCCGGCAACCAGTCGCCGTTCTTGGTCGCTCTGCAGGAGCTGTACCAGTCGATGTGGAAAGATGCCGGCATCAACGTCAAGATCGTGTCGCGGGCTCAGGCCGAGAACATCACCGCGGTCGTCGGTGGCAAGTTCCAGATCATCATGTGGGGCGGTATCGGTGGCGGCGACCCCGACGACGACTACAGCGACTTCCACTCGGGCACTGGGCTCAACTTCAGCCAGTTCAACACCCCGGAGATGGATGCTGCGCTCGACAAGGGTCGCACACTCGCCGACGCTGATGCCCGCAAGGCGCAGTACGACATCGTGCAGCAGATCCTCGGCGACAACGTGCCGTTCATCTGGGCCGGTACGAACCAGTTCGGCGTGATCAGCAAGCCCAGCGTTCAGGCGCTCGGCAGCTTCACCTTGCCCGACGGTTCCGCCGGTCAGGCGATCACAGGTGGTCAGTTCTTCCTGAAGGACGTCTGGCTCAAGCAGTGAGTTTGTTCCGCTCGCGGTTGTTCCGGCTGCTCGCCGTCGTCATGGCGGTGACCTTCGCCTCGTACAGCATGGTGTCGCTGTTACCTGGAGATGTGGTCACCGCCGTGCTCGGCGAGCGAGCAACGGAAGCCGACCGCGTGGCGGCCCGCCACGATCTGCACCTCGACGATCCACTGCCCGTTCGTTACGGGCGGTGGGTCGCCGAAGCAGTCACCGGTGATCTCGGCACGTCGTACCGCACCCACCAACCGGTGTCCGAAGCCATCGGACAACGCATCTGGGTCACGTTGGAACTGGTGTTCCTCTCGCAACTCCTCGCGCTGGCGCTCGCCATACCGATGGCGATCTTCGCTGCATTGCGACCAGGGTCGTGGATCGACCGGGTGATGAGCGGACTACAACTGGGCATGTTGGCGGTGCCCGGCTATCTGGTGGCGATCGTGCTGATGACCGTCTTCGCAGTGAAGCTCGGGTGGTTCGACACCACGGGGTTCGTCCATTTCACCGACAGTCCGTTCGGCAATATCAAGTCGTTGCTGCTCCCATCGGTGGCGCTGGGCTTCGAGCAGGTGGCGCTCTATGCGCGTGTCCTGCGCACCGATCTGGTGAACACCTTCAACCAGGACTTCATCTGGTACGCCAGAGCACGTGGCCTCAGGACCCGTCGCATCGTCACCCACCATGCACTGCGTCCATCGTCGATCGGCTTGGTCACGCTGACGGGAGTTTCCGTGGGGCGCATGATCGGTGGCACGGTGCTCGTCGAGTCGATCTTCGCGCTCCCCGGCCTTGGGCGCTACACCATCGATGCGATCAACAATCGCGATTTCCTCGCGCTCCAAGGCGCCGTGGTGGTGCTCACCCTCGGCTTCGTGCTCGTCAACTTCGTCGTCGACATCCTTCATGGTGTGATCGATCCGCGTATCCGTGCCGAGGAACGGTTGTGACATGACCACCGCACTCACTGCACCGACGCACACCGAAGTCGTCGAGACTCCGCTCACTCACCGCTACGGCCTGACGGTCTGGATCTCGGTGCTGTGGCTGGCGACGCTTACCACCACGGCACTGATTGCCCCGCTGCTGCCGCTGTACGACCCCAGCGATACCCGCGCCGGGGTGCCGCTCTCGATCCCCACCGGGCGCAACTGGCTCGGCACCGATCAGTTGGGACGCGACCTGCTCTCGCGCTCGATCTACGGCGCGCGGGTCTCGATCGTGGTCGGCGTGGCTGCAGTGTTGGTTTCCGCGATCATCGGCGGCTTCATCGGTCTGGTGGCCGGGTACTTCCAGCGACGGATCGAGATGGTCACATTGTTCGGCGCCGATGTGCTGATGGCCTTCCCCACGTTGCTGCTCGCCGCATCGATCGTGGCCTTCACCAACTCGCGTGGTCTGCCCACCGTGGTGGGTGTCATCGCCCTCATCTACGTCGGGCCCACCATCCGCATCGTGCGCGCACTCACCCTGTCGGTGAGCCACCGCGAGTTCGTGACGGCCGCCAGGTCGCTGGGCGCCACGAACGGGCGCATCATCCGCCGCGAGGTGATGCCCAACGTGGTGCCCACCTTGATCTCGATGATGATCGTGGCGATCGCCGGTGCGGTGGTCGCTGAGGGCGGACTCGCCTATCTCAACTTGTCGGTCGCCCCGCCCACCCCCACGTGGGGTTCGATGATCGCCGCAGGCAAGGACAAGATCGACGACAGCCTCTACCCGGTGCTCATCCCTGGTGGAGCACTGTTTCTCACGGTGCTGGCGCTGACCCTCATCGGCGATGCCGTGCAGAAGCGCCAGGGCCGCGATCTCGGGCCGATCTGAGACGAGCTGGGCCGTCGCTACGGGCGGGTGACCGGTAGCCGTGCCGCCAAGCCGTCGATGAGCAACGACATCAGGAAGTCGAACGAGTCGTTGAGCGGGCGATCGACCCCGTTGCTCCAGCGCATGGACAGCGCGTGGTCGCCGAGGCGATCGAACTGAGCCGTGATGTTCGGGAACCGTTCTTCATCGAGGTTGCGCAGATCGGACTCGACATCGCTCTCGGCATCGGGCTCGGAACGAGGCGACAACTCCAGCAGCACGAAACCGCGTACCGCACCCATGATCGCGTTGTAGGCGTGCACGAGGTCGCGGTCGAGGCCAATCTCGATCAACTTGCCGACAATGGCATCGGGGATCACCAGCGAGTCGACGTTGCGTGCCCGCTCGATGGTGGCCAGGCGAGCCACGTTCGGGTGCGCGAGCGCGTGGGCGCGATACCTGCGACCGAGTTGCAGCATCCAGTCGCGCCAGTCGGTGCATTCGTCAGGGAGGACGACTTCTTCGATCCAGCGGTGCTCGACGAGGCCCAAGAGACAACTGCGGTCACCCACGTGCCAGTAGAGCGTGGCGGGAAAGACTCCGAGTTCCGTGGCCAGTGAGCGCATGCTGAACGCTTCCAGCCCGCGTTCTTCGATGATTCTGAACGCCGTCTCGACGATGGCGTCCTTCGTGATCGGCACCTCGGCGCGGGCGCCACGTTTGCGGCCTGCCGGCACAGCGCTCATGGAGGCATCCTACCGTTCCGTGTGGATGACGTACCCGTGCTCGCACAGCCCTGAGACCGTGCGGCCGGTGGTGAAGACGTCCGACAACGCAGTACCCACCTGGCGGCGCAGAGCATCGGCCGTCGTCGGATCGGTAACGCGCAGCTCCTGGTAGTTCGGTGGGATCGACACGACGGAGGCGGCGTCGGTGGGCGCGAGGAAGACGCCACCGATCGCTCGATCGAGACGCCACGACACCTCCACCCGGTCGGTGGTGTCGCCAGTGTTGAACGCGTCGCGGCGATCGCCGTAGCAGCGCGGTAGGAAGCCCACCACGCTGGCGCCGAGACGGCCGAGGTTGAACCGGGCGTTGCTGCGGAGCATCGGGTCGTATGTCCAGCGCATCTCGGTGATGTCGTGCTCGAGGCACAGCACGCGTTGTGCCAACTTCAACGCGAAGCCCACGCCGGCACCGCGGCCACCGGCCTGCACACCCACCTGGTGCGAGTGGAAGTGCACGCCACCTTCCCAGCCCAGCCAGCCCAACGCGAACCCGATCGGCTGATCGTGTCGCCAGGCCACCAGCAGGCAGTTGCCGCTGAGCGCCATACCGCGGAGCAGGTTGCGTGGCGGCACGATCTCGGGGCCCCAGATGGACTCCATCGTGCGCCGCAGGTCGTCCAGCTCACCGGGTGTCGACACTGCTGCCACGTGCACGTCGGCGTCCGCTGCGGCGCGCTCGGCGTCGGTGCGTGCCACCTCCAACCAGTTCATGAGTAGCGCTCCGCGTGGGCCG
>CAIXHI010000021.1 GCA_903919215.1 uncultured Acidimicrobiaceae bacterium | reverse complement strand
TCGCCGCGCACGAGAACATCGAAGCCACCGTTTGCCGATCCGCTGTCCACGATGATGTCGCCGGCGAGGACGGCGAACGTGGTCTCGCTGGCTGCAATCCGGATGCTGAGTGCGCTCATTGCGATGTTGCCCGTGTCCGTCACCAGGCTGGCGGTGGCATCAGTGGCGAAGAGGCCCTCCATGACGAAGGCGCGCGAGGTCAGGTTCACTGCTGCCTGGTAGGTGCCGGATGCTTGTAGGGGGAGTCCGCTTCCGAGGTTCGCGAAGAAGCCGGGGTTTGCAGCCGCGTCTACGACGGCGATGCTCAGGTACACCGTCGTCGCGGCACTGGCCGAGCACAGCGAGGTGGATGCAGCGAAGGTCGGGCACGATGGCAGGATGCTGACGGTGCCGCCGAGCAACGCCAGTTTGCCGTTCTTCGTGGCACCCGAATCGCCCACGAAACTGGCCGGCGCGGCGAGTGTTCCGCGAAGGTCCCACACGGTGGCGGTCGGTGTTGCGGTGATGGAACCGGAGAGTGAGCCGATCGAGAGGTTCACCGCGCGGATGGCGACCGTTGCGGTTGCTGCGTTCGCGAGCAGTGTCCATGCGGTGTCGTTCGTATACGTCAGCGACACGGGGATACGCAATGTCCCGAACGACGCCTGCGCAGTACCGGACCACGTGGGCACTCCCGATGCATTGGGTGCCGTGGTGCCGACCTGGGCGGTCAGCACGATCTGGCCGCCCGAGAGTGTTGTCGGTGACCCAACAGTGCCGGCTGCGGAGACCGACGTCGTGACCGACACGGGAGCAGTCGTTGCCGGCTGGCTCGTCCCCGGAGCGGTTGTTGCGGTCGCGGCGGTCGTACTCGGCTGAATGGTTGTCGGGGTGGTCGTGGTCGGGTGAATGGTTGTGGGCGGGGGTGGGAAGGTGACAGTGGGAGGGCAGACAAAACCTTTTGGAAGTGTGCAAATGAACTCCACCGAACCTGCCGGGGCGGCTGTTGTTGCGCGCGGGGCGCCTGCCGGTACGGTGGTGCTCGGGGGCGTGGTACCGGAGGACGTGCGCGGGACACTCACCGGGCCGGCGGGGTCGACCACCAGGGTCGGGGTGCTGACGGTGCCGAAGGTCTCCTGGCTGTTGGCGCTCCCTGTCGCAGTCCGCACCGTCACGGTGCCGTTCGTCGAGCCGGCGGGGACAGTGGCAGTCAGCTGTGTGGCGGAGCCCGCTTGAAACAGAGCGGCCACTCCGTTGAACGTGACGGCGGTGGGCCCGCCCAGATTGAATCCGGTGATCGTCACCACGGTTCCAGCAGGGCCACTGATCGGCCACAGCGATGTCACCGATGGCCCGATGGTGAGTGCTGTGGTGCTGACCGCGAGCGCCGTACCGCGAACCGACACCGGTCCCGTCAACGCTTCGTTCGGCACCGTTGCGGTGATCTGCGTCGGCGAGACAACAGTGAAGGTCGCGTTCGCTGTTGAGCCGGTGAATGACACCCAGCTGACCGAGGTCAGGTTGGTGCCGGTGATCGTGACCGTCGAGCCCGGTGAGGCGGTGGTGGGGGTGAAGGAACTGATCGTCGGGGGGGCCGCAAAGTCGTCGCTGGCTGTTGCGGTTCCCGCGGGTGCGGTGATGCTGATCGGGCCGCTGGTGAGGTTGGCCGGCACCGTCGCCGTGACGGTGGTTGCCGACACGACGCTGAACGACGCGGCGGGGGTGGTGCCGAAGCGGACGGCTGTGGCTCCTGACAGGTTCGCGCCGGTGATGGTCACCGTGGTCCCTGTTGCCCCAAGGGCGGGCGAGAAGCTGCTGATCGCGGGCGACGAGACCGTGAAGGTGCCGGTACTCGCCGCGGTGCTCACCGGGGTTTCCACGGAGATCAGTCCGGACACGGCGTTCGCGGGCACGGCGACAGTGATCGAGGTTGCCGTCACCGAGGTCGGCTTGATCGCCAGGCCGCTGAACTTCACGGCAGTCGCACCGGTGAAGTTCGCACCGGTGACCGTCAGGCTCGTACCGGTTGCCCCAGCTGCAGGGCTGAATGACGCAATCGCCGGTGAGGTCGTGACGAAACAGGTGTCGCTCGTGATGGGAGTCGTCTTGGAGACGATCGCAATCGGCCCATTGGTGGCACCACCAGGCACGGCAGTCGTGATCTCTGTCGGGGAGACCACGGTGAAGGAAGTGACCGAGGTGCCGTTGAACTTGACGTCGGTGACGTCAGCGAAGTTGGTGCCGGTGATGTAGATCCCGGCACCCTCGGCACCGGTGGTCGGATCGAAGCGGAGGTTGCTGGCGGTGGTGCTGGCGCACGCAACCGGCGACACGAACGTGCCCGAACGGCCGCCAACAGTGTTGGCGATCACGACGACAGCGAGTGCCAGCACGGCGATGGCGGTGCCCGCGCCGATCGCGATGTTGCGCAGCCTGCGCCGCTCGGCGCGTGACTTCGCCGACCACGAGAAACGTGAATGGGTGGCCTCGACGGCGGCAGGAAGGAGCGAGTCCACAGCGTTGGGCGGGATCTTGTTCGGGGTGTTCATGCGGGTGGCTTTTCTACGGTGCGGCGATGCTGGTGGTGGGCGGCGTGGTGGGCGGCGTGGTGAGCGGCGAGGTGAGCGAGCCGTCAACGATCGTCCAGCCGTCCGGCAAGAATGCGGGCGGGTCGATCAGCCCACTCGAGACAACATCAGTGAGGTCGGCGCCGGTGAGGTTGGCACCGGAGATATTGGCGTCGGTGAGGGTCGCACGGATGAGGGTCGCCCGGGTGAGGTTGGCCCCGGTGAGGTTGACGCCGGTGAGGTCGGCGCCGGTGAGGTCGACCCCGGTGAGGTTGGCGCCCGCGAGGTTGGCCGACGACCCGATGAGATAGCCGTTGGCGAGTGTC
>CAIXHI010000020.1 GCA_903919215.1 uncultured Acidimicrobiaceae bacterium | reverse complement strand
TCGCGCTCGCGCTTCTCGTTGGGCGTACATGAATGGCGTGGTGAAGATGGCGTCGCGCTGCAGGAAACTCTCCAGGACTGATGCTCGTGCGCTGCGCCAGGTGTCGTCCGTGACGTGCGCGTACTCGTCGCGTACACCGCGGACGTACGCCGTGTAGCCACCGGGCTCGTCACCGAGTACGGCCAAGTCGGCGTCGATGAGCACCGCAGCGTCGACATCGAACACGGAGTGGTCGGCAGTAGCGAACACCAGGCGTTCGACGTGGCTGCTGCGTTCGTCGGACCACCCGAAGCTGGCGGCGCAAGCGCCGGCCAGCGCTGCACTGGCGATCTCGTTCGCGGCCTTCGTGGCCGTGGGGTCGTACACCGCGTCGTGGTACAGCGCAGCCAACAGCACGGCGGGCAGATCGTCGGGAACGTCGCCGTCGATGCCGGTGGATGCAATCTGGCTGACATGGCGCACGACCCACACCACGTGCTCGGTGGTGTGGTAGCGCCGATGAGGTTCCCGGTAGCGACCGAGGAGGCGCTCGAGCGCCTGGGTGTGGGCAGCCCCACACAGGTGGCGCCAGGTGTCGCGCAACTCCACCTCGTGACCGACCATACGGTGATCGTATGGGCTGTGCTCGTGTGGCCTGTGATCGTATGGAGACATGACCGTGTTGATCGATGACCCGCGCTGGTGGTTCCAGGGGCGCCACTGGAGCCACCTGGTGAGCGATTGCACGCTGGACGAACTGCACGCCTTCGCCGAAGCGGCGGGGATACCGCGTCGAGGATTTCACGACGACCACTACGACGTACCCGAGGAGTACTACGACCGATTGGTGGCCCAGGGTGCGGTCCCCACAGCCAGCCGTGAACTGGTGCGTCGGTTGAAGGCCGCCGGGTTGCGCCGTCACCCGGCCGACCGGCGGCGCGCCACCTGAGCTTCGGGTTGGCCCCACCGCTGGGGCTCGCCCAGCAAATCGCGCGGACAGCTGACACCCAGCGACCCGATGACGAACCACTCGAGGAGCACGATGTCGCACTGTGCGGCAAGGTCGCTGGCCTCCAGCCACCGATCGACATCGCCCGGTTCCACGCAGCCGCCGGGCCGCACCGTCGCGAGCACGAGCGCCGCCGCCCGGGGCACCTCGCGCGCAGCCCGTGCCAGGCATTCGGTGACGGCGAGCACAGCGTCGGGATCTGTGGTGCCCGACACGAGCGTGATGACGCCACCCACACCCTGGTCGTCGAGCAGGAACGCCAGCGTCTCGGGCTGCGGTGGCAGCGTGAGTGCGAGGCGGAACACGCGCAGGGCATCGGCGGCACAGCGCACCGGTGCTGGGGCGGGCAGTGGGTCGTTGGGGTGTGGGAACAGGGGCATGGTGGCGAACCTCCGCGGCAGGCACCGGCGCGCTGGGCGACGGCGGTTGGTGGGCGGGGAAGCCGTTGCAGGAACCCTAGGGAAGGGGTGTCGCGAGGTGCCGAGTCTGAGCGGGCAGTGTGTCGGTACGCTCGCCCGCATGGCTGACGTCACGATCTATCACAACCCGAACTGCAGCTCCTCCGTGTACGCGGTGGACGTCGCTCAGCAGCTCGGAGTCGTGGCTGACATCGTGCTGTATCTGAAGACGCCACCGGACGCGGCGACGTTGCGGGCGATCATCGCCAAGCTGGAGGATCCGGTCACCGACCTTGTGCGTCGCGACAGCACCTGGCAGAAGCTGGGCCTCGCCGAGGCCGATGCCGTCACCGCCGATCAGGTGGTCGACCTGTTGGTGCGCCACAAGCAGTTGCTGCAGCGCCCACTGCTGGTCACCGCTGAGACGGCGATCATCGGTCGCCCGAAGGACCGTGTGCGCACCCTCTTGCAGGGGTGAGCGCTGGCGCTGAGCCCGCCGGAGCGACTGCGCCCGACGGCGCCGTCAGCGACGGTGTACCGCCACCCACCGCGTGCGTCAGGTGCGACCCAGCACGAGCACGAACTCGAGGACACCGTGGTCGTCGGTGGTGATCGTGGCGAATGACGGGTTGTCGATGTTGTGATCGGCGAACACGATCGGGATCTGACCGAGCACACCGATACGCCCATTCTTGAACGTTGCCGTGAGTTCGAAGGTGACCGACCGGGTGACACCGTGCAGGGTGAGGTCGCCGGTGGCGTTGGCCTTCACGGTGCCAGCATCGGTGGGGATCTGCTGGAAGTCGATCGGCGCGGTGAGTGTGAACGTCGCCTTCGGGAAGTTGGCGACATCCATGATGCGGCCCCGGAACTGGCCGTCGCGGCGGCTCTCGCTGCTCGTGAACGTGGCCATGTCGACGGTGAACTCGGCTGCGGAGACAGTGGTGCCGGTGATCGTCAGCGATCCGGTGACGGCGGCGCTGCGACCGTTGGCGGTGGTGCCGATGCCGTTGATCGTCTCGTCAACCCGGTACCCCACCTCGCTGCCGTCGCCGATCGTCCACGAGCCGTCGACTCCGTCGCTGGTGGGTGCCCCGG
>CAIXHI010000019.1 GCA_903919215.1 uncultured Acidimicrobiaceae bacterium | reverse complement strand
CGTAGGGGTTGTTCGCGGCGACCTCGCTGTAGTGCTCCCAGAGTCCAGCGATGCGAGTGCGATGTTCCTCGATCCCTTCGCCCAACGACACGCGCACGCGATCTTCGAACAGCGCGTAGGCCGCCGGGGCACCCTTGAACACGGCGTTCTCGTCGCGCCTCGACTCGGGGAAACCAGACATCGATTCGGGAGTACCGGTTCCCGGTCGGGTGTCCCAGTGCGGTTGCTGCTCGGCGCGCGACAGCCGCTGGTGCGACCACCGGGCTTCGCCACCGACAATCAGAGCAACGTCCAAGTCGCCGGCCGCGATGCGTTGCGAGGCGACGCCCACGAGGTCTTGCGGACCAGTGCCGGAGATCGCGGTGAGGGCTGTCGCCGACGACGAGCAGCCGAATTCGGCACCGACGAGTTGCCCCGGATTCTGGTAGCGGAACCACCCACCGGCAACGCCGACGAACCCGATACGTGACAGCAATGAACCCGCACCAGCGTCAGCGGCGGCGAGTCGGGCGGCCTCGACCATCAGCTCGATCGGTCCACGCGCCTGTGTCAACGGCAGTTCACCCGGACGCTGTACCACCTGCGCGACGCCGACGATGACTGGCGTCCGTCCTTGTGTGCTCACCTTCGCACCTCCGCCGCAAAGAGTATCCTTAATGCGCGGAGAGGCCCCCAAGCAGTGAGTCCATCGCGCTGACCGCGAGGTCGCGGGCAACGTGCGGGTCGGCGGCGTTGGCGATGTACAACGCCGCCTCATCCACCGAGGCCAGCAGTATGTGCGCGAGCGCATCGATCGGGTGGTCGCGCATTGAGCCTTCGACGATCGCCGCGGTGAGGAGCGCGCGGATGGCGCCGAGTCCGTACTTGGCTTCGAGTGCTCGCCACTCGGGCCAGCCCAACACTGCCGGGCCGTCGATGAGCAACACTCGCTGCACCTCGGCGGTCAGCGACGCATCGAGGAACCCGATCAGGCCGTTGCGCAGGCGGGTGAACGAGTCGGGTGCGTCGATGCCACCGGCGTTGGCCAACAGGTCGTCCTCCACAGCTTCGAACACGGCGAGGAACAACGCCTTCTTATCGGCGAAGTGGTGGTAGAGCGCGCCGCGGGTGACGGCCGCCTCCTGCACGATCTCCTCGGTGCCGGTGTCGAAGTAACCCTTCTCCACGAACAATCGGCGTGCCGCCGAGATCAACGTGGCGCGGGTCGCTTCGGCGCGCTCAGCCACCTGGCGAGAACGCGGTTGACTCGTGGACATGGCGTCAGTATTGTCCACATACAAGCTGTATGTCGACAGCTCATGAACAAGGGGTCACCACATGTCGGATGCAAAGGCACTCGTGCAAGAGTTCTGCGATCGGATGGCGAACCGCGACGCCGAAGCATTGCGCGGCTTCATCGCCGACGACGCGATCTACCAGAACGTCGGCATGGCGGCGTCGGTGGGCGTCGACGCGATCGTCGCCAACCTCGCCGGTCAGATCGGTATGTTCCCCGACTCGTACAAGTACGAGATGAAGAGCATCGCCGCCGACGGCAACGTGGTGCTCACCGAACGCCTCGACTTCATCAGCGTGCCCGGTGGCGCCCCGGTCGGCTTGCCGGTGATGGGCACGTTCGTCGTACGCG
>CAIXHI010000018.1 GCA_903919215.1 uncultured Acidimicrobiaceae bacterium | reverse complement strand
CTCGTCCAGGAATGCCGACCGCACAGATAGTGTTTCAACTCGTCGTGCAACGAGTCGCCGTGCTTTCACTTCACACGTCGCCGCTGGCCCAGCCGGGATCGGGCGACAGTGGCGGAATGAACGTCTACGTGCGCGAGGTCTCCTCGGCGCTGTCGCATGCCGGTGTTGAGTGCACTACCTACACCCGGCGCACGCACGCCGATCAGCCTGATGTCGTGCAGGTTGAACCCGGTCACCGCGTCGTCCATGTGACGGCCGGCGCGTTCGATCTGCCCAAGGAAGACCTCCCCACGATCCTCGAAGAGTTCGGCGATCGGGTGATCGCTCACCTACGCGGCGAGTACCCGGCCGATGTCTTGCACGCCAACTACTTCCTGTCGGGTCTCGTCGCCCATCGGATCAAACACGAACTCGACATTCCCTTCGTCAGCACGTTCCACACACTGGCCAAGGTGAAGGCCGAGGGTGGCGACACCGAACCCGAGTGGCGCCACCAGGCGGAACTGGAGATCATCGGCTGTGCCGACGCGATCTGCGTCAGTTGCACCGAGGAGGAGCGTCAGTTCCGCCGTCTCTACGGAGACCCGAAGGGTCGGCTGGAGATCGTTGCTCCCGGTGTCGAGCACGCGTTCTTCGCACCTGGCGACCGCCGCGGTGCCCGCAACGCACTCGGCCTGCCGTTCGATGCGCCGGTGCTGTTGTTCGTCGGTCGCATTCAGCCGTTGAAGGCGCCCGATGTCGCCGTGAGGGCGCTGGCGCAACTGGAGCGCAGCGATGCGTTGCTGCTCATCGTCGGTGGGGCCAGCGGCCTCGAGGGTGATCACGAAGTGGCGCACCTTCAGCAGATCGTCGACGAGTTGGGCCTCACCGAGCAGGTGCGGTTCGTGCCGCCGCAACCGCACCACATCTTGTCCACCTACTACCGCGCCGCGGATGTCGTGGTCGTGCCCAGCCGCAGCGAGAGCTTTGGTCTGGTGGCGCTGGAGGCCTCGGCGTGCGGTGTGCCGGTCGTGGCGGCCGGGGTGGGTGGTCTGCTGACGCTGGTCGATCACGGCGAGACCGGGTACCTCGTCCCCGATCGCGACCCGGAACTGTTCGCCCACTACCTGCGCGAGATCATCGACCACCCCTCACACGCGGCGGCCCTCGGTGCCCGCGGTGCCGCGCGAGCAACGCGCTACACGTGGGGTTTCGCCGCGGCTCGCCTGCGCCGGCTGTACGCCGACCTCGGTGTGCGCGAACGGGTCGCCTGCGGATGACCGACTACCACCTGCCGCCCACATTGGCGGAGTACGAGGGTGCGGTCGACGGTTGGTTGCACGGATTCGCGTGCAACCCCGATGGCACGATCAACCCGATGTTCGAAGCGATCGATCGGGGTGAACCCGGTGAGGCCGAGCCCCGCTGGTACGTGCGGCTGAAGGGTGACGAGAAGGAGCACATCACGGTGTGGTTCACGCTCGGACAGCGCACCCTGCGCTACGAGGCGTATGTGTTGCCCGCACCGCAGGAGAACGTGTCGCTGGTCTACGAGACGGCCCTGCGCCGCAACGACAAGTTGGTCGGCGCCCACTTCGCCATCGGGGTGGAGGACGCCGTGTTCCTCAAGGGCGAACTGCCGTTGGTCGCGCTGAACGAGGCCGAACTCGATCGGATCATCGGCTCGCTCTACACCTATACCGAGGCCGCGTTCCCGGTGCTGCTGCGGTTGGCGTTCGCCAGCAAGTTCGCCTGACACCCGCACTAGCGCAGCGAAGTCTGACCTGCCGGTGGGCACCGTTCGCCGTACCCAGTAGAGGTGCCGGGCGGACGGAACCTCGGGGAAGTCGCTTCGTTCGCCCGGTATTGCCGTTGCCGCGCAGTGCGTAGCCTGGCGCCATGACTTCGTACCGGTTGGCAGTGGTGGGTGGCGGCAATATGGGCGCCGCCTTGGTGGGTGGGCTTCTGCAGGCCGGCTGGAGCGCAGCGGACCTCGCGGTGGTCG
>CAIXHI010000017.1 GCA_903919215.1 uncultured Acidimicrobiaceae bacterium | reverse complement strand
GACGCGACGAGTTGCTTGAAGTCATTTCCCCTCGCGGGGTATCCACCGTCCGGGTACCAGTCGAAGCTGGCACACGCCGGCGACAACAGCACGACGTCGCCAGGCTGGGCCAGCGCAGCGGCACGCTGGACAGCGTGGGCCATCGAGGTGGCACTCTCCACCGGGCAATATGCGGCGAAGGCGGCAGTGATCTCCGCGGCCGATTCGCCCAGCCCGATCACTGCCTTCACACGCGCGTGCTCGATGGCCAGCGAGGCGAGATCGAGCCCCTTGTTCCGCCCCCCTGCCAACAACACGACACGCTCGAACCCGCGGAGCGCGGTGAGCGCAGCGTGAGGCGACGTCGCCTTGGAGTCGTTGAACCACTGCACACCGGCAATCTCGCCCAGTGGTTCGATGCGGTGCGCAGGATGCCGGAAGGTGGCCAAGGCATCGGCGACATGGGCAACCGTTGCCAATCCCGTCTCCAACACCAATGCTGACGCGGCAAGCGCATTGGTGATGTCGTGCGGCAACGTTCGCGTCATCCCGGCGATGGGAGCGATGACGCCCATCGGGCCGACAAGGTTGCCACCGGCGACGTGGTAGTCGGCGTCGGCCGCGGCGAACGTACGCGTGATGCCGCCAGCGGCGCGGAGATTGCGCATCACTCTCTCGTCGTCGGCGAATCCGATGGCAACATCGGTCGAGCGACGATTGGTCCACATCCGTGCCTTGGCTGCTTCGTACGCGCCCATCGACACATGCCAGTTCTGATGGTCTGGCGCCAGATTCAGCCACACCGATGCCTCGGCGCGGAAGCACTCCAGCCAGTTCAGACGGAAGCTGCTGCATTCCACGACGAACACATCGACATCGTCGTCAAGCGCGGCCACGAGTGGTACTTCGGTGTTCCCCACGGCGGCGGGCCGATGGCCCGCCACTTCCAACATGTGCGCCGCGAGCAACGTGGTCGTGGTCTTCCCGTCGGTGCCCGTGATGGCCAGCATCGGTCGCGGCCCACCCGGGCGTTCCTGCTCCCACTCGTAGGCCAAGTCGATCTCGGTGCGGATCGGCGTGCCGCTGGCCAGCGCGGCGACGACCACCGGATGTGTCTCGGGCACACCGGGTGCCGGGCAGACCGTGTCGCTCTCCGCCACCAATGCTGTCAGCGTGGCCACATCGGGGCATTCGACGAGCGTGGTGCCCAGACCTGCAGCAAGCGCCCGCTTCGCGTCGTTCGGCGCGTCATCGGACACGAGCACGCGCCAACCACGACGCACCAGCCGAGAGGCCAGCGCGTCGCCAGCGAGGGCGATGCCATGAACGAGCGCAGTACGGGTCACCGGAGCGGCCTCACAGGTTGTCCGTCACATGCGTGAAGTCGCCGATGAAGATGCCGATTGCGGCGGCGGCGCAGATTCCGGAAATGATCCAGAAGCGAATGATGACCGTGGTTTCCGGCCAGCCGATGAGTTCGAAGTGGTGATGGATGGGTGACATCCGGAACAACCGCTTCTTGCGCCCGGAGGCCTTGAACACACCCATCTGCACTGCGACCGAACCAGCCTCCATGACATTGATGCCGCAGATCAGGATGAGCAGCAACTGCGTGTCTGTGGTGATCGCCAGCAGGGCGAGCGCGGTACCGATACCGAGCGATCCGACATCGCCCATGAAGATGCGCGCCGGTGCTGCGTTGAACCACAGGAATCCCGCGCAGGCACCGCCGAACGCTGCGGCGAACACGGCGAGGTCGAGTGGGTTGACGATGGCGCCGTAGACGTGAGGATTGCGGAATGCCCAATAGGCGATGATCGAGAACGCGACGAAGCCCATCATCGCCGAGCCGCCGGCCAAGCCGTCGAGACCATCCGTGACGTTGACTGCGTTGCTGGTGCTCCACACGATCACACCGGCGAAGATCACGAACACCGGCCACGGAACGTTCCAGCCCGGGAACGACGCCCGAGTGAACGAGATCGTCTCGGCGACACCGGTGGAGGCCACCAGCCACCACGCCAACAAGATGGACAGGCCGAGTGTGATGTAGCTCTTCTTCTTCCAGAAGATGCCACGGTTGTGCGCCTTGCGCACCTTGATGAAGTCGTCGAGGAATCCCATCGCCGCCATCACCAGCACACCCACCCACATGATCATCGCCTGGTCGGAGATGGCGATACCCGGACGAAGATGAGCCACCAGCCAGCCGATGAGCGCTGCGAGGATGATTGCCAAGCCGCCCATGGTGGGGGTGCCGGCCTTCGACATGTGGTGCTCGGGGCCAAGGTCTTCCTTGCCGAGGATCGGCTGACCCTTGCCTCGGTCGCGGAAGAACGTGATGAGGTAGCGGGTGCCGATGAGGGCCAGCAACATGCTGGTCGCCCCGGCGATCATGACGGCGATCACTTCGCGGCCTCCAGCAGTTCACGCGCCACAGCGCGGTCGTCGAAGGGCAGCACGACGCCGCCGATGGTCTGTGTCGTCTCGTGTCCCTTGCCGGCGATCACGACGACGTCGCCGGCTGTTGCCATGAGGAATGCCTTGGTGAAGGCGAGGCGGCGATCTGTCTCAGTCACAACTCGGGCACGGTAGTCGTCCGGCACCCCCGCGTACACGGCATTGATGATCCCGAGCGGGTCCTCGGATCGTGGATTGTCGGAGGTGATCACCACGACGTCCGCACACTCCGCCGCCACGGCACCCATCAGCGGTCGCTTCTCGCGGTCACGGTCACCGCCGCAGCCGAAGACCGCGATCAGCCGACCACCGGTAGCGGAGCGGGCTGCGATGAGTGCCGCGCGAAGGCCGTCCGGTGTGTGCGCGTAGTCCACGATCACATCGAAGGGTTGCCCGGCACGAACTGCCTCGAACCGTCCGGGGACCGCCGACGCCTGCGCCAATCCGGACGCGATGACCGCCGGATCGATCCCCAGTTCCGCGCACGCCGTCGCCGCTGCCAGGCTGTTCATCACATTGAACTCGCCTCCGATACGAACACTGATGCGCTCCCCACGCCACATGTACGCGTGCGCTGTGGGTGTGACTTCCACCTCGCTGATATCGGCCAACGAGTAACTCACCATCGGGATCGACGCCACGTCAACCAGGAGGCGTCCATGCAGGTCGTCGATGTTCGACACCCCCCGGTCGCTGAGACGCGACGTGAACAGTTCGGCCTTCGCCGCGAAGTAGCGCTCCTCGGTGCCATGCAGGTCGAGGTGATCGCGGCCGAGGTTGGTAAACACCGAAACTGCGAACCGGCAACCATCCACCCGGTGGAACGCGAGTCCGTGCGACGACACTTCCATCACGACGGCCCGCGTGCCCCCGGACACGAAGTCGGCCAACTGCTCCTGCAGATCGGGAGACTCGGGTGTCGTGTGCGGTCCGGTCAACGTACCGATCAGCCCGCAGGGCATTCCGGCGTGTGCCAACACCGACGCGATCAGGCTCGCCGTCGTGGTCTTCCCGTTCGTACCCGTCACACCGACGAGCGCCAGCGAGCGCGTCGGGTGGCCCCAGTACGCCGCCGAGAGCAACCCCATCGCCGCGCGGGTGTCGGACACCACCACCTGGGCGACCTCGATCGCCAGCGGATGGTCCACCACGAGTGCGGTGGCGCCGGACGCCACCGCCGCGGCGGCGAATGTGTGCCCGTCCGACTGCAGACCACGAAGGCAGCAGAATAGCGAGCCCGTCGTCACTTGGCGAGAGTCGTAGACCACGCCGGTCACCGCGACAGTTGCGTCACCGCGCACATGTGCGTCGGGGATCGCAGCATCGGCGACCAGTTCACCGAGCAGGCGTTCCATCGGAGTCACCCCGCCGTGCAGCCGGTGTCGCCAGGCGTAGGAGCGATCTGCAGTTCGTGGATCGCCGACATGGCGACCTTCGTGAACAGCGGAGCCGCAGCCGTACCACCGAAGCGGTCGCGCGAAGTGGGGTCGGGCTCGTCGATCGTGACGAGGATCGTGACCCGCGGTGCCTGCGCCGGGAAGTAGCCGACGAACGTTGCACGGTAGGAGCGATTCCCGGCCGCGCCGTAGTCCCCGGCGGACTGCAGCTTGTAGGCAGTACCGGTCTTGCCGGCGACGGAGATCCCTGGGATTTGAGCCCCTGTCCCCGTGCCATTGCAGACCACGTCTTGCAGCATCGAGGTCATCACCTTCGCTGAGTTCACCTGCAGCACGCGATGGGTGTCAGCCGGCGGTGTCTCGACGACCTTGCCATCAGCGCCGATCGTGGCTTTCAGCAGTTTCGGCGCGATGTACACACCGCCGTTGGCGACGGTGTTCACCGCCGCCGCCAACTGCAAAGCCGTTGCCGAATAGCCGTAGCCGAAGCTGACGGTGGCCTTCTCCGTACCCTGCAGATCCTTGGCTTGCTTCATCTTGCCGGCGCTCTCATCGGGGAACCCGAGGCCGGTCTTCATTCCGAAACCGAACGCCTGCATGTAGTCATGCAGTCGCTGAGTACCGACCTTCTCGGCCAGCGTCAGCGTGCCGATGTTGGAGGAGTGCACGATGATGTCGCGCACCGACATGTCCTCCGTCGGGTGCTGTTCAGCATCCTGGATCGTGGTCTCCCACTTGGTGTCCTTGTCGAAGATGATGCGATATGGCACCAGCACGGTCGAGTCGGGTGTAGCAGTACCGGTGTCGATGACGCTGGAGATACTGAACACCTTCGCCACGGAGCCGGGCTCGAACGCTTCCACCGCCGCCAGGTTCGCCGGGGTGACGGCGACGACGTCGTCCGTACCCCGCTTGACGTTGGCGACGGCATAGATCTCGCCGGTCGCGGTGTCCATCACCACGACCGTGCCGCCAGCGGCCTTCAACTCGCTGACGCGAGCTACCAGCGACTGCTCGACCTGGAACTGCAGTGATCGGTCGATGGTGAGCACCAAGTCGTCGCCCGGTACCGCCGCAGTGGTGGTGGCCTCCGAACCCGCAATCGAGTGACCGTTCTTGTCGTGTTCGCGAGTCCGTTCGCCGTCGAGGCCGGTGAGCAGTGCGTTGTACTGCAGCTCGACACCAGCGGTTCCCCTACCGTCGACATCCGTTCGGCCGAGCAGACTGCGGCCGACCTCGCCACTCGGCATGATGCGCTTGTCCTCGTGCACCGAGTCGATGCCGGGCAGCTGTAGCGCCAGCACCGAGTTGGCCAGTTGGTCGTCGATCTGTCGGGCGACGTAGACGAAACTCTTCGACTTGTCGCCGAACGCCTGCAGCAGAGCCTTCTGCTTGTCCACGGTCAGGTGCAGCATCGCCG
>CAIXHI010000016.1 GCA_903919215.1 uncultured Acidimicrobiaceae bacterium | reverse complement strand
TTGACAGTGACACGCGTGGCGCCTCGCCGCGCCTGAATGAAGAACGTGCGCGCGCCCGGTTGACCGACCGCACCCACCGTGAAGGCATCCACCTCGTCGAAGTCGTAGAACACACTCATCGCTGCCTCACGACGGCCGAAGTTCGGCCAACGATCCGCCGGTGGAGTTGACAGTGAGCACCACCGGAGCACCCATGCCGTAGGCGATGGCGCTGACCGAACAGGTGCTGATGACGATGCGTTGGAACAGATCGATGTGGGTGCCCATCGCATGCGCGACTGCGGCTTTGATGGGGTCGGCGTGCGAAACGCACACGATGGTGCCTCCCGGGTGAGCGGCGCGCAGGCGGTCGAGCGCACCGACGATACGGGTCTGCATCGCGGTGAAGCTCTCACCACCGGGGAACGTGAACGTGCTGGGGGCACGTTGCACCGTGTTCCACTCGGGCAGCTTCATCAGGTTCTTCAGCTCTGCACCGGTCCAGTCGCCGAACTCGCACTCCAGCAGACCCTTGTCGATCTTCACTTTCAGCCCGCGTGCAGCGGCGATGGGCGCTGCGGTCTCGCGGGCACGCTCGAGCGGTGAGGCGTAGATCGCGTCCACGTTCGCCAGCTGAGCGATGCGCTCGGCTGCGCGCTGTGCCTGCTGTACGCCAGCCTCGGCGAGGTGCAGACCGGGTGCGCGACCTGGGAGCAGCTTGCCGGTAGTCGGCGTCTGCCCGTGACGTACGAGCAGTACGACGGTGGGGGGAATGTGCGGTGGGGAGTTCTTCGTCGTTCGCGCCATGGCAGTCCCGAAACCTACTGTGCTGACCGTGGATTCGCTCGGTCAGCTTCGCGACGATGTGTGCGGGTGCAGGGTGTGTCCGCGGCTGGTCGAGTGGCGCGAGCAGGTCGCCATCGAGAAACGGGCCAGCTACCGCGATCAGACCTATTGGGGCAAGCCCGTGCCCGGCTTCGGCGACCCCGCCGCGAAGGTGCTGGTACTGGGCCTGGCCCCGGCAGCGCACGGCGCCAACCGCACCGGCCGCGTGTTCACCGGCGACCGCTCGGGCGACTGGTTGTTCCGCGCCATGCACCGGGCCGGTCTTGCCAACCAACCGACCTCGGTGAGTGTCGACGACGGGCTGACTCTTCGCGAGGCATGGGTGGCCGCAGCGGTGAAGTGCGCCCCGCCGGACAACAAGCCCCTGCCGGAGGAACGCGATGCATGTCGGCCGTTGTTGCAGCGCGAGCTCGCCCTGTTGGCGAACGTCAGCGTCATCGTGTGTCTCGGCGGGTTCGCCTACGAGGCCGCGTGCAGCGAGTTCGGTGTTCGACCGCGACCGAAGTTCGGTCACGGGGTGGAAGTGCCGATGGCTGGTGGTCGCACGTTGGTGTGCTCGTACCACCCCAGTCAGCAGAACACATTCACGGGCCGCTTGACCGAGCCGATGCTCGACTCGGTGTTCACGCGAGCGTGCGAGATCGCCGGTGTCAGCGCTTCCGGCTCGTCGCGTGGGCGACGATCGCCTCGAACTCCTCGGCCGTGAGCGGCATCACCGACAGGCGGTTGCCGCGGGCGAGCAACCGGGATTCGGCCAACTCGGGCATTGTCTTCAACTCGTCGAGCGACAGGAACGGCAGTTGCTTCACCGGCGCCACCGTGACCCAGTCCCAGCGGGGTTCATCGGGCTTCGACGCAGGGTCGTAGTACTTGCTGTTCGGGTCGAACTGGGTGGGGTCGGGCTCGGCAGCCTTGACGATCTTGCACACGCCAGCCACGCCGGGGGGAGTGGCGTTCGAGTGGTAGAAGAGTCCCCTGTCGCCGACGTTCATCGTGCGCATGTAGTTGCGGGCCTGGTAGTTGCGTACCCCATCCCAACCTTCACGCTTGTTCGCCACGAGATCGGGGTACCCGAAGACATCGGGCTCGGACTTGAACAACCAGTACTGCGTCACGACCGGGCAGGCTACCCATCCCACCCCCGGCTCGCCCCGTCCCCACCCCGTCTGTGTCGCGGCCGCGACGTCCGATCGTGGTGGTCAGGCCCGCGACATAGACGGTGAAGGCGGGTGGGCGGGGCGCGCTCGACCTCGTCTGTGTCGCGGCCGCGACGTCCGATCGTGGTGGTCAGGCCCGCGACATAGACGGTGAAGGCGGGTGGGCGGGCGCGGGTCAGGGGGCGCGGGTTAGGGGCGCGGGTCGATGCGCCACAGGGTCGAGGCGGCCCCGACCGCCGCGAGGTTGACGGCGGCCGCTGCCAGCAGGGCGGTGCGCACACTCGTCGCCGAGCCGAGCGCGCCCCACGCAGTCGCCCCGACGGACGCCCCTAGCCACGTGCTGAGCATCGCGATCGATGACACCCGACCGCGTACCCACGACGGGGGAGTCGCGATGAAGTTGGAGAACAACGTGTTCAGCGTGCCCATCGTTCCGGCACCGGCGAGTACGAGGCCAACGATCGCGACGGGCAGCACATCGGTGGCAGCGAACAGCAGCACGCCGGCCGACCACACCACGGCGGCGACGAAGGCAATGCGGTCCGGACCACCGGACCGCTTCCAACGCGGCATGGCCCACACTGCGGCCACGGCACCAGCTCCGATCGCGGCCGACAACAGGCCGAACGCGCCCGCCGAGACGTTCAGGTTGCTGCGCGCGGCGATCGGCAACAGTGCGGTCAGCGACACCGTCAGACCCCAGGTGAGTACCAGTCGCCCGGCGATACGTCGCAGGCGCGGTGTCTGCCAGAAGTACTGCACGCCGGGGCGGATGGCGGCGTTGATCGCCCGCGGTGCGTCACTGCGTTCGGCGGTGGAGTGATACCCGCGCAGCACGATGACGATGCCGATGAACGACGCCGCGTTCACCAGGAACACCGCACCCGGGCCCGAAGCGGCGATGACCACGCCGGCCAACGCTGGTCCGGCCGACTGTGCGACGTTGCGCGAGATCGAGTCGAGTCCCACAGCGCGGGGCAGTTCGTCGAGTCCCACGAGTTCGGGTGTGAACGCCATGAACGCCGGCCCGGCGAGGGTGAGGGCGATCGACAACACGAACGTGCCCGCGAGCAGCAGCGTCACTGTGAGGTGATCGGTGATGTCCAGTACTCCCAGTCCACCGGCCACCACCAGCGCCACCAACTGCGTGGTGATGATGACCTTGCGCCGATCGATCACATCAGCGAAGGCCCCGGCGTGCAGTGCCAGCAGGAACCCGGGCACGGTCCAGGCCGTCTGCACCAGGCTGACAGTGGTGGGGGACGTGGTGAGCGACGTCATCGCCCACCCTGCGGCCACGGTGTGCATGAACGTGCCGATGTTCGACACCAAGCCGGCGATCCACAGCGACCGGTACACCCGGATGCGTAACGGCGACCACGGCGACGGCGCGCTCGCCGCCGACGGCACGTTGTCGTCAGGCGGTGAGCGCATGGTGCAGCTTCACACCCACATCCGCAATGCAGTGAACACGGCCATCCCGACACCCATCATGATCACCATGTGCTTGGTGCGCAGCGAGACCAGCCACGCTGCAGCCAGCGCCCACATGTGATCGTTGCCCCAACTGATGTCGGCATGGTGATCGGTGGTGAACACACCTTGGGCGATGATCGCTGCCAGCGCGCACGCCGGGGCGTAGCGCAGCGCCCGCTCGACCCGTGGCGGCAGGTTGAACCTGGCTGGCAGCATGAAGAAGCTGGAGCGGGTGGCGACAGTGATGACGGTGAGCCCGGTGATCGCCGCCAACAGGTACGGCCAGTCGTGGAACGGGTCGCTCATGATGCCCGCCGGGCCTTCAGGGTCTCGCCGGTGAAGGCCACGGCTACACCTGCCAGGACGGCGATCAGCAGCCCCAGGCGCATCGGCATGCCGACGGTGACGATTGCCAGCACGGTGGTGACCAACACTCCGCTGATCGCGGGGAACGTGCGCACCATCGGAATGAGCACAGTGAGCAGCGCCAGGTACGCCGCGAGCTCCAGTCCCCAGTCGGTGGGCGCCAGACCGCCGAGCAGGATGCCCGCTACCGACGATGTCTGCCACGACAGCCAGTTCAGCGTCGCGGTGCCGTAGAAGAAGCCGTACTGCTCTGGGGTGCCGTGTTCTTTGGCGCCGCGGAAGCGATGCGAGAACAACGCGAAGCCGACATCGCCGTTGAGGTATCCGGCGATCAACCGCTGCTGCCACGGGAGTGCGACGAACGACCGCCGTGACGCTGCGGAGAAGATCACGAAGCGTAAGTTGACCAACAGCGCAGTGGCCCACACGATGGGCAGTGGCGTCCCCGTTGCCAAGAGCGGCAGCACCGCCAACTGCGCCGATCCGGCAAACACCGTGAACGTCATCAGTAACGCCCCGGGAATCGAGAGTCCGGCGTTCACCATCGCCACTCCGGTGACCAGTCCCCACACACCGATCGCGATGCTTAAGGGAGTCATCACCCGCGTCCCCTCACGGAACGCGGCCTTCTCGATCGTTGGGAGCAGGCGGGTGGACGGACGCATGAATCACCATCATGGCGGTCAGGGCAGTCGAACGTCTCTGCGTAGATACCCCCATGGGTATCGGGTGTCAGCTGCTATGGTGGGTCCATGAAGATCGTCATCGTGGGTGGAGTTGCTGGGGGTATGTCAGCCGCGACGCGGTTGCGCCGCCTGATGGAGGACGCCGAGATCGTGGTGCTCGAGCGCAGCGGGTACGTGTCGTTCGCCAACTGCGGGTTGCCGTACCACGTGGGCGGCATCATCGAGGACAGGGCAAAGCTGCTGCTGCAGACGCCGCAATCGTTGGGCGATCGGTTCGCACTCGACGTGCGTATCCGCCACGAAGCCATCTCCATTGACCGTGTCGCGCGTGAGATCGAGATCCTCGACATCGACGCCGGCACCACGTACCGCGAGCAGTACGACGCGCTGGTGCTGTCGCCCGGTGCTCGTCCTGTGCGTCCGCCGATCCCGGGTATCGAACGTGCGCTTACCCTGCGCGATATCGAGGACACCGACGCGATGATCGCCGCCCTGGGCAAGGACGGCGTGAAGACCGCGGCCATCATCGGTGGTGGGTTCATCGGCCTCGAGTTGGCGGAGAACCTGGTGCACCTGGGTCTGAAGGTGGCGGTCATCGAAGCCACCGATCAGGTGATGGCGCCGCTCGATCCGGAGATGGTCGGCCCGATCCACGACCGCATGCGCGAGCGAGGTGTCGAGTTGGTGCTCGGTCGCTCGGTCACTGAGATCGGCCCGGATTCGGTCACCCTCAGCGACGGCACCGTGTTGTCGGCCGACTTCATCGCCGCCTCCATCGGTGTGCGCCCCGAAAGTGGTCTGGCGCAGGCCGCTGGGCTGGACATCGGCGCCGGCGGTGGCATCGTCGTCGACGAACGCTTGCGCACCAGCGACCCGTTCATCTACGCGGTCGGCGACGCTGTCGTGAAGCGGGACGCGGCCGACGACAGCGAGGTGCTCGTGCCGCTGGCCAACACTGCCAACCGCCAGGGCCGTCTCGTTGCTGACGTGATCGCCGGCCGCAAGGGCAGCGACCGGCCCGTGCGTGCAACGGCAATCGTTGGCTTGTTCGGGCTGATGGCGGCGACCACCGGTTGGAACGAGAAGCGTCTCCGTAAGGCCGGACGCGCCTACCGGGCGATCCACATCCACCCCGGTTCGCACGCCGGCTACTACCCGGGCTCGTCGACGATGTCACTGAAGATGCTGGTCGACCCCGAGACCGACGCGATCTTGGGTGCCCAAGGTGTCGGCGCCGACGGTGTCGACAAGCGCATCGATGTGATTGCAACGGCGATGACCGGCGGGCTGACCGCCAGCGAACTCGCCGACCTGGAGTTGGCGTATGCGCCACAGTTCGGCTCGGCCAAGGACCCCGTGAACATGCTGGGGTTCATCGCCGAGAACCTGGCCGAAGGGCTGATCCGCACCACACAGTGGTGGGAACTGGCCGATGAGCTGAAGGCTGGTGCGTCGTTGATCGATGTGCGCACGGCCGCGGAGTTCGAAGCCGGCGCAATTCCCGGCGCGCGCAACATCCCGGTCGACGAACTCCGTGCCCGCTGCGACGAACTGCCTGCCGGCCCGCTCGTCGTGAACTGCGCAGTCGGTCAGCGTGGCAACACCGCTGCTCGCATCATCAGCCAGTTGGGGCGCGAGGTGAAGAACCTCGACGGCGGGTATCGCACCTGGAGCGCTAGTCCCGCCGCCCGTGGCTGAGTAGGACACGCGCTACCGTTTCGGGGCATGAGCGCGGAGAGGGTTCGCGTCCGCCTCGGCGGGAGCTATCGCAAGCTGTACACCGCGACCGCCCTGTCGAACATCGGCGACGGCATGTCGGGTATTGCCTACCCGTGGCTAGCGACAGCGATCACTCGCAACCCGCTCTTGATCGCCACTGTCGCCGCCGCACAACGGTTGCCGTGGCTGGTGTTCACCCTGCCCGCAGGTGTGATCACCGACCGGGTAGATCGCAAGCGGGCGATGGTGATGATGGACTCGCTGCGCTTCCTGCTGACCCTTGCCGTCGCGTTCGCAGTGCTTGGCCAACAGGGCTCGCTGCCCGCACCCGACGAGGTGCGCAACGTGGTGGGCACCCGCACCGGCCTCTATGTGCTGCTGTTGCTCGCCACGTTGTTGATGGGGTGCGCCGAGGTGCTGCGCGACAACTGCGGGCAGACGTTCATGCCATCGATCGTCCCGCCCGAACACCTGGAACGGGCCAATGGGCGGATGTGGGCGGCCGAGTCGGTGGCCAATACGTTCATCGGGCCGCCGATTGGCTCGTTGCTGCTGTTGGCTGCATTCTCGATGCCGTTCTTCATCGATGCCGGGTCGTTCTTCGCTGCTGCGGCGCTGGTGGCGATGATCCCCGGGGCGTTCCGAGCGGTGCGACCAGCGACTGAAATCGGCAAGGTTGCCAACTGGCGGACAGAACTCGCTGAAGGTGTGCGCTGGCTGTGGGGGAACCACCTGCTGCGAGCAATGGCGATCATCCTCGGGTTGATGAACATGGCCTCGAACATCAGCGGTGCGATGTTCGTGCTCTTCTCGCAGGACGTGCTGAGGGTCACCCCGCTGACGTTCACGTTGATGGGTTTCGGGTTCGCCATCGGTGCCACAATCGGCAGTTACCTCGCCCCGTGGATGTCGCGGACGTTCGGCAGCGGGACGTGCCTGGCGATCGCCCTGGGCTCCGCCGCGGTGACGCAGTTCCTGGTTGGCATCTCGTCGTGGTGGCCGGTGGTGGGCGTCGTCTTTGCCGTCGGCACCCTGCTCGGCTCGTCGTGGAACGTCATCACCGTCAGCCTGCGACAGACCATCATCCCGCCGCACCTTCTGGGCCGGGTGAACAGCGTCTACCGCTTCTTCGCGTGGGGGATGCTGCCGATCGGTGCCCTGCTCGGTGGGCTCGTCGTCACCATCGCCGGTCACTTCACCACACACGCGATGGCTCTGCGCTGGGTGTGGTTCGTCGACGCCGGTATCCACGTGGTGCTGTTCAGCTTCGGCCGCCGGTTGTTGACCACCGAACGCTTGGAAGCCGCACGGGCCGTAGCCCTCGCGCACTGAACTGAGAATTCACAGGACAGTCGTGCTGGAAAAGGGGGTCGCTACACCTCGCAGGAAGCGCCTATTTGCCCTACCATGACGGATCTTGAGCGCCATCGACGACACTCGCCAGGGGGAGATCACCGCCCTCGTCCATTCTTACGCGGACGTGCGTGGTGGGCTGCTGCCCGCATTGCACGCTGTGCAGCACCACGCCGGCTACATCGACCGTCAGCACATTCCGCTGCTCGCCGATGTGTTCAACCTCTCCGTCGCCGAAGTGCACGGCGTGATCACGTTCTACAAGGACTTCCGTACCGAGGCGCCGGTCGGTCCGCTGGTGCAGGTGTGCCGTGGCGAGGCGTGCCAGGCACGTGGCGGCGACAAGGTGTGGGCCGCAGCGCAAGGGGCGCCGCAATGGGCCGCCGTCGCGGTGGAGGAAGTGTTCTGCGTGGGCAACTGCGCACTCGGACCCAACGTGTCCATCGGCGGTCAGCTCTACCCGATGCGCGACGACGGCGACCTGGAGAACGCGGTACGGGTCGCGGTGCAGGGTCACGACCCGGCGCCCACCGAAACGAGTGGCAGTGGCGTGTCGGTCTATGTGCCCCGCGATGCGGCCGCTCGCGGCGAAGGTGCCGATCACGTGGCCGCAGCGCTCGCTGTGTCGTCGGACGTGCGCGTGGTGCGCACCGGGTCGCGCGGCATGTTGTGGCTTGAGCCGATGGTTGAGGTCGACACGCCCAACGGCCGCGTCGCCTACGGCCCGGTCGGTGTCACCGACGTGCCAGCTCTCCTCGCCGCCGGGTTGGTCGCCGCCGGTGACCATCCGCTGCGCCTCGGCCTCGTCGACGAACTGCCATGGATGAAGGCCCAGCAGCGCGTCACGTTCCGTCGCGTCGGTGTCGTCGACCCGCGCAGCACCGAGGACTATGAGGCCCACGGTGGCATCGCCGGTCTTCGGCGGGCGTTGGCAATGGCCCCCGCCGATGTCGTCACCGAAGTGACCGAGAGTGGCCTGCGCGGCCGCGGCGGCGCGGCATTCCCGGCGGGGATCAAGCTGCGCACCGTGCTCGACACGCCGAGCGCCGAGAAGTTCATCGTTGCCAACGCTGACGAAGGCGACAGCGGCAGCTTCGCCGACCGGATGCTGATGGAGGGCGACCCGTTCCTGCTCATCGAAGGTATGGTCATCGCCGGATGGGCCACCGGGGCCAACGACGGGTACATCTACATTCGCAGCGAGTACCCCGATGCGATTGACGCGATGCATGCGGCATGTCGGGCCGCTGAGGATCGCGGTTGGCTCGGTGAATCGGTGCTGGGTTCTGGCTTCCGCTTCCGTGTGCACATTCGTGTCGGCGCCGGCGCCTACATCTGCGGTGAAGAGACAGCGTTGATGGAGAGCATCGAGGGTCGTCGTGGTGTGGTTCGCGCCAAGCCGCCGCTGCCGGCGATCGAAGGGTTGTGGGGGAAGCCCACCGTCATCAACAACGTGCTCACGCTGGCCGCGATGCCTTCCGTGCTGGCCGATGGTGCGGCGGCGTACGCGGCCCTCGGCCACGGTCGCAGTCGCGGTACACAGGTCGTGCAACTCGCCGGCAACATCGCCCATGGCGGGGTCTTCGAAGCGCCGTTCGGCATCACCGTGCGCGAACTCATCGAACAGTTCGGTGGCGGCACATCCAGTGGCCGTCCCGTGCGCGCTGTGCAGGTCGGTGGTCCGCTGGGTGCCTACCTGTCGGTCGAACAACTCGATCTCCCCATCGACTACGAAGCGTTCAATGCCGCTGGCGCCCTGTTGGGTCACGGCAGCATCGTCGTCTTCGACGACACCGTCGACATGGCGAAGATGGCCAGGTTCGCGATGGAGTTCTGCGCCGCCGAGAGTTGCGGGAAGTGCACCCCGTGCCGCATCGGCAGCACGCGCGGTGTCGAACTGATCGACAAGATCGCCGCGGGCATCAACCGCGACGCCAACCTCGAGTTGCTCGAGGATCTCTGCGAGGTCATGGCGGATGCCTCGTTGTGCGCGATGGGTGGTTTCACCCCACTACCGGTGCGCAGCGCGCTCGCCCACTTCACCGCTGACTTCACACGGCCCGTAGGAGCATCCGCATGAGCCTCATCGAACGCGACTTCGGTACCCCGGCACCCGACCGGAGGCTGCGTGAGCCAGCGCCCGCCACGGTGCAGGTCACCATCGACGGTCAGACCGTCGCCGTCGCCGAAGGCACCTCGGTCATGCGCGCCGCGGCGATCTGCGGTGTCGACATCCCCAAGCTGTGCGCCACCGACCGCCTCGACCCGTTTGGCTCGTGCCGTCTGTGCCTCGTCGAGATCGATGGCCGCAAGGGCACGCCGGCATCGTGCACCACCCCGGTGGCGCCCGATATGCAGGTCACCACGCAGTCGCCACGCCTCGCCCGTCTGCGGAAGGGTGTGATGGAGCTGTACATCAGCGACCATCCGCTCGACTGCCTGACGTGCGCCGCCAACGGCGACTGCGAACTGCAGGACATGTCTGGAGTCGTCGGTCTGCGCGATGTGCGCTACGGCTATGAGGGCGACAACCACCTCGACCTCACCAAGGACACTTCCAACCCGTACTTCACGTTCGACTCGTCGAAGTGCATCGTCTGCTCGCGATGTGTGCGGGCGTGCGAAGAGGTGCAGGGAACGTTCGCGCTCACCATCGAGGGTCGTGGCTTCGGTGCCCGAGTGGCTGCAGGTGCCAACGGCAACTTCTTCGATTCACCGTGTGTGTCGTGCGGTGCCTGCGTGCAGGTGTGCCCCACAGCAACGCTCACCGAGAACACCGTGATCGAGATGGGTCAGCCGCGCCGAACCGTGCTCACCACGTGTGCGTACTGTGGCGTCGGCTGCTCGTTCAAGGCCGAGATGCAGGGCGAGACCGTCGTGCGCATGACGCCGTACAAGGACGGTGGCGCGAACGAGGGCCACTCGTGCGTGAAGGGTCGCTTCGCGTGGGGCTACGCCAGCCACCCCGATCGGCAACTGAATCCGATGGTGCGCGAGAGCATCACCGACGAATGGCGTGAGGTGTCATGGGACGAAGCGATCGCCCACGCAGCCGCGCGGTTGCAGGACGTGCAGGCCCGCCACGGACAGAATGCCATCGGCGGGATCACCTCGTCACGTTGCACGAACGAAGAAGTGTTCGTGGTGCAGAAGATGATCCGCACCGCGTTCGGCAACAACAATGTCGACACGTGTGCTCGCGTGTGCCACTCGCCGACGGGCTTCGGTCTGTCCCAGGCGTTCGGCACGTCGGCCGGTACACAGGACTTCAAGTCGGTCGAGTCGGCTGATGTGGTGTTGCTGATCGGCGCCAACCCCACCGACGCCCATCCCGTGTTCGCCTCGCGAATGAAGCACCGCCTCCGCGAGGGTGCGCAGCTGATCGTCGTCGACCCGCGGCGGATCGATCTGGTGAGGACGCCCCACATCACGGCCGCCAACCACCTGCAACTGCGTCCCGGCACGAATGTGGCAGTGATCAACTCGTTGGCACATGTGATCGTTACCGAGGGTCTGGTGAACGAGCGTTTCGTGCACGAACGATGCGACCCGGCCGAGTTCTCGAGCTGGGCGCAGTTCGTGTCGCAGCCCGAGAACAGCCCGGAGGCGATGGAGGCGCACACTGGTGTGCCCGCCGCCGAGGTGCGTGCGGCCGCTCGTCTGTACGCCACCGGCGGCAACGGTGCCATCTACTACGGCCTCGGTGTCACCGAGCACAGCCAGGGCAGCACGATGGTGATGGGTATGGCCAACCTGGCCATGGCCACCGGCAACCTCGGTCGCGATGGTGTGGGCGTCAACCCACTGCGCGGGCAGAACAACGTGCAGGGGTCGTGCGATATGGGCTCGTTCCCGCACGAGCTGCCCGGCTACCGCCACGTCAGCGATATCGCCGTGCGCACTCAGTTCGAGCAGGCGTGGGGCCACAGCATCCAGAGCGAACCTGGTCTGCGTATCCC
>CAIXHI010000015.1 GCA_903919215.1 uncultured Acidimicrobiaceae bacterium | reverse complement strand
TTCTCGTCGGCCTCGCCGAGGTTGGTTCCGTACCGCTCGTTGAGGATTCCGATGATCTGCGACAGCGGTTCCAAGTCGGGGTCGTGCCGTGCGCCCATGCCGTCGCCGGTGACCCAGGTGACCTCGCCGGTGTCGGTGGTCAGTGCGAGTGAGCCGTCGAAGGTGGCCTCGGTGCGCAGGTGGGTGAGTTCCACCTCGCTGCCGAGGTCGAGGCGCTCGATCGTGGAGGCGTCGCGCAGGCAGGTCGCGAGGGCACGGCAGTAGATGTAGTCGCGCTCCAGCTTGGTCTCGCCGAAGGACACGATCTGGGCCATGAAGCCGTAGGTGCGAACGAACTTGTCGAGCGCGTCCTTGCACCCGACGCGGTCCTCCTCGGGGAGGGCGTTGAAGCGGTCGATGGCCGGGTCGAGCAGCGCATAGACCTTGCCGTGATCACGGGCGTCGGTGAGCGTGACGAGCACGGCGACGGTGGCCTCCACCTCGTCGGGGCGCAGCACGTCGTACTGGTCGAGCCGGTGGCGGGTGTCCCACAGCAGGTTCGGATCGGACGGCGGTGCGACGGTCTTGCCGTAGTACGGCTCGAACGCCTTCTGGATATCCTCGCCGTCGTTGCGGAAGTCGAGCACGAACGTGTCCGACTTGGCTGGGTGGATGCGGTTCAACCGCGACAGCGTCTGCACGGCGGAGAGGCCGGTGAGGACCTTGTCCACATACATGGTGTGCAGCAGTGGCTGGTCGAATCCGGTCTGGAACTTCTCCGCCACCACCAGCACCTGGTAGCCGTCACCGGCGAAGGTCTCGGCGGTCTGCGACTCGGGCACGCCGTTCATGTGCGGTTCGGTGAACTCACCGTCATCGGCGATCACCTTCCCGGAGAACGCCACCAGCGCAGCGATGTCGGTGTAGCCCTTCGACAGGATGTACTTGTCGATCGACTGCTTGTAGCGGACGGCGTGCAGGCGTGAGGAGGTGACGACCATCGCCTTGGCCTTGCCGCCGATCTTGGCGGCGGTGTGGCGGCGGAAGTGCTCGACGATGATCTCGGCCTTCTGTGCCAGGGCGTAGGGGTGCAGCGACACGAAGCGTGCGATCGCCTGACGCGCTTTCGCTGTCTCGTACTCGGGGTCAGCCGAGACGGCCTTCTCGATCCGCCAATACGTCTGGTACGTGGAGTAGTTCGCGAGCACGTCGAGGATGAACCCCTCCTCGATCGCCTGCTTCATCGTGTACAGGTGGAACGGCTCGTACTTCTTCTCCGTCGGGTTCCAGGTCCCGAACAACTCCAACGTGCGGGCCTTCGGGGTGGCCGTGAAGGCGAAGAACGACAGGTTCTGCTGCTTGCCACGCGCCCCGACGGCCTTGGCCAAGGCTTCCTCGACCGGGTCGGTCGGGTTCGCCACCAGACCCATATCCTCCGCCTCGGCGACGGTGAGTTCGGTCTCCTCCGTCGCACCGAGAGCGAGGCGCAGGTCCTTGGCCGCCTCACCCGACTGTGACGAGTGGGCCTCATCGCAGATCACCGCATAGCGACGGTTGGGCAGGTCGGCGATCTTGTCGAGTACGAACGGGAACTTCTGGAGGGTGGTGATGATGATCCGCGCCTGCTGCCCCGTCAGCGCGTCAGCCAACTGCTGGGAGTTCTGGTCGATCTTCTCCA
>CAIXHI010000014.1 GCA_903919215.1 uncultured Acidimicrobiaceae bacterium | reverse complement strand
TGATGTCGCCGCCGTAGCACTTGGCCAGCACGTCCTTGCGCTTGGCCTTCACGGTCTCGCGGGCGATCACCTTGCCGCCAATGGCCGCCTGGATGGGGACATCGAACATCTGCCGCGGGATCAGTTCCTTCAGCTTCTCGCACATCCGGTTGCCGTAGGCGAACGCCTTGTCGCGGTGCACGATGGTGCTGAACGCATCGGCCGGGATGCCGTTCAGCAGCAGGTCGACCTTCACCAGGTTGCTGCGCTGATAGCCATTGAGCTCGTAGTCGAGGCTGGCGTAACCCTGTGTACGGCTCTTCATCTGGTCGAAGAAGTCGACCACCACCTCCGCCAGTGGCAGCAGATAGTGCAGCTCGACACGCTCGGGCGACAGGTACTCGAGCTTGGTCATGTCGCCGCGCCGGGTCTGGCACAGATCCATCAACGTGCCGGTGTACTCCTTGGGGGTGATGATGCTCACCCGGAAGTACGGCTCTTCGATGTAGTCGATGCTCTGCGGTTGCGGCAGGTCGGCCGGGTTGTCGCACAACTCGACCACACCGTTCGTGCGGTGCACGCGGTACTCCACGCTGGGCGCTGTGGCGATGAGCGCCAAGTTGAACTCGCGCTCGAGGCGCTCCTTGACGATCTCCATGTGCAGCAAGCCCAGGAAACCGCAGCGGAAGCCGAACCCCAGGGCACCCGACGACTCTGGCGCGTAGGTGATGCTGGCGTCGTTGAGCTTCAACTTCTCGAGACTTTCGCGCATCAGCTCGAAGTCGTCACCGTCGATCGGGAACAGACCACAGAACACCATCGGCTTCGGGTCGCTGTACCCGTGAAGCGCTTCGCTGGAGCCGCCGTGGAACGTGGTGACCGTCTCACCCGAGCGGGCCTGTGCGACCTCTTTGATACCGGCGATGAGGTACCCGACCTCACCGGGACCGAGTTCGTCGACCGGGGTGGGCACCGGACGGCGGACCCCGACCTCGATCGGGTCTTGCGGCGTACCGGCCTGCATGAACAGCAACTTCGACTTGCTGTTGAGTCGCCCGTTCATCACCCGCACGCTGGACACCACACCGCGGTACTGGTCGTACTGACTGTCGAAGATCAACGCCTGCAGCGGGGCATCCGGATCCCCCTTAGGAGCAGGAATCCGCTCGCAGATCGCGTCGAGCAGGCCGTCCACGCCGTCGCCGGTCTTGGCCGAGATGCGCAGGATGTCAGCTGCTGGGATGCCCAACACCGTCTCGATCTCCTGCGCATACCGGTCCGGGTCGGCGGCCGGCAGGTCGATCTTGTTCAGCGCGGCCACGATCTCCAGGTTGTGTTCCAGCGCCAGGTAGCAGTTGGCCAGTGTCTGCGCCTCGATGCCCTGCGCCGCATCGACCACCAGCACCACACCCTCACACGCCGCAAGGCTGCGGCTGACCTCGTAGCCGAAGTCGACGTGACCGGGCGTGTCGATCAGGTGGAGCGTGAAGCCCTTCCAGTCGACGCGCACGTTCTGCGCCTTGATCGTGATGCCACGTTCACGCTCGAGATCCATCGTGTCGAGGTACTGCGACCGCATATCGCGCTTCTCGACCGCGTTCGTGAGTTCGAGGATGCGGTCGCTAAGGGTGCTCTTGCCGTGGTCGATGTGGGCAATGATGGAGAAGTTACGAATGCGTGCGAGATCCATGGCCAGTCGCCCGATCCTACCGGCGAGATGGCCCTGAGGAGGTTGGGTCCGTGCGACCATCGCTGTTAGCCTTGTGAAGCCGTAATCGGGCGCGTTCGGCGCCCTCAGTGTCAAAGGGTTCATCACGTGGCCAATATCAAGAGTCAGAAGAAGCGCATCCTCACGAACGCCAAGAGCGCCGAGCGCAACAAGGCCGTGAAGAGCGAACTGAAGACCCGCGTGAAGAACGCTGTTGCCGCTTCGGGCAGCGAGACCGGCGAAGACACGCTGCGTCTTGCGGTCAAGCGCCTCGACATGGCGGCCGCCAAGGGCGTCATCCACAAGAACCAGGCCGCTCGCCGCAAGAGCCGCCTGATGAAGAAGATCAACGCCTCCGGCTGAGACGTTGCACACAGATCTTGAACAGGCCCGGGCCGAACGCCCGGGCCTTTTCGCGTCCCTCCACAGGTCGTCAGCGACGGCCGGTGGCGCCGCCCAGCTTCGACAGCCGGGCCACCAGCACTTCCATCACGAGATCTTCGGGCCACTCTTTGGCGCCGCGCAGATCAAGATCCGCCTGTGCGAGTAGTCCGATCGCACGGGTGACGGCGCCGCCACCGAGTTTGCGGTACTGATCAAGCGCCTTACGCGCCGGAAACCCTGGCTTGATACCCATCGCCGCAGCAGCGGCCGTCTCGTCGCGAGCGTTGACGCCATCGAGCGCCAGCAGCTTCGTGTAGTGGCTGTGCAGAATCGACATCACCTGTAGCGGGTGGCGTTCGCCG
>CAIXHI010000013.1 GCA_903919215.1 uncultured Acidimicrobiaceae bacterium | reverse complement strand
GGGGTACCTTCCTCCCCCTGGTGCCTCACCGGCAGCGGTGAACATGGGGACAGCAGCGGCGGGTCGTCGCCACTTCGATACGAGCGCGTCCGCCAACACGCCATCCGTACGCCAGACTGATGCCCGATGAACACGCCGCGCCGCAAACGAACCCTGCGCCTGCGCACCCGCGTGATGATTTTCTTCTCGCTCACCGCGCTCACCGCCAGCCTCGGGCTTGCGGTTGTCACCTTCGCCACAGCACGTTCGTTCATGATCGATCAACGCCAGCAGACCGCACGAACAGAGGCCTTCGCGAATGCCAAGACCGTGCGCGATCAGTTGTTGACCGAGCTCCGGTTCGATGTCGCTACGTTGCGCACCGAGAGCGGCGGCTTCACCGTGCTGTTGCTCCACAACCGACCGTACGCCGCCGATGCCCGCTACTCGATGGCCTCGTTCCCCATTGAACTCAGCACGCTGGTCAGCCAAGGCGGAAGCGGACAGCAACGCTACGAGTACCAAGGTGAGCCGTACATCGCCGTCGGCATCAACATCGCTGCGGCCGATGCCCAGTACTTCGAGGCCTTCCCGATGGGCAGCACTGAGAGCAACCTACGCGCCATCGCCACGGCCTTGCTGGTCGGCGCAGGTGTCACCATCCTCTTCGCCGGATTCGCCGGCGCCTGGACCAGCCGGCGTTTGCTGCGTCCGCTTTCACGCGTGGCTACGGCGGCAGGCGAAATCGCGAGCGGCGGGCTGGACGTACGCATGCCGTCCGAGAACGATCCGGATCTCGATCGACTGGCGAGCTCGTTCAACGAGATGGCCGACGCTGTGCAGACCCGCATCGAACGAGAGGCTCGCTTCGCCAGCGACGTCAGCCATGAGCTGCGCTCCCCCATCACCGCCCTCACCGCCGCAGTCGAGGTGCTGGACGGACGCCGAGAAGACCTGCCCGAACGAAGCCGCCAGGCGCTCGACCTCGTGGTCAGCCAAGTGCGACGCTTCGACCACATGGTGATGGATCTGCTCGAGCTGTCGCGTATCGACGCCGGGTCCAGCGAGCTCAACCGCGAAGAGATCAATCCTCGCGAACTGATCCCGCGAATCGCACAGCGCTACGGCTTTGGCGAGGTGCCGATCGATATCTCCACCACGGTGCCGACGCTCGTGCGTCTGGACAAACTGCGTTTCGAACGCATCCTTGCCAACCTGTTGGAAAACGCTCGCGAGCATGGCGGATCACCGGTGCGCGTGTTCGCCGAGATGCGCGGCCGCACGACGATGGTGCTGGGCGTCGAAGACGCGGGACCTGGTGTGGCGCGAGGCGAACGTTCGCGCATCTTCGAACGGTTCGCCCGCGGCAGCGCTGCACGGCACCGAGTGGGTACCGGACTCGGCCTTGCGCTCGTGGCCGAACATGCGCAAGCCCACGGTGGAGAAGCGTGGGTCGAGGATCGACCTGGTGGCGGCGCCCGCTTCATGGTCAGTTTCCAGGAGGTGACGTGATGTTCCAGCGGATCGCAACGGTCGGTCTGGCCGTCCTCGCCACTGCGACGCTCGCCGTCTCAGCGGCCGCATGCAGCGTCGTGGACGATGGGAAGGTCACCCAGATCAACCCGGGCGCGTTGGACGACACGCTGCCCAGCACGACATCCACCACTACCACCGTGGTCACCAGCAGCTCCGAGGCGCAGACATCGACGACGCTCGTCCAGACCGAGTTCGTCCGCCTCTACTTCATCGCCAGCGGTCAACTCACATATGTGAACCAACCGCTGCCGTCGCCCGTGTCGCTGCAGGTGATCATCGCCGCACTTCAGTCCGGCCCACCTCCCGACACCCCCGGTCTGCGCAGCGCAATCCCGCTCCCACTCCCCGAACAAGACATCCTCGTTGCTCCGCCTGATGGCACCGGCATCGCTACGGTCACGCTCCCGGACGCGTTCTTCGACAGGGTGGCGGTCGGTGACCAACGCCTCGTCATCGCGCAGCTCGTGTTGACGCTCACGGACAGTCGCGGAATTGGACAGGTGATCTTCAACCAACCGGTCACCAAACCCTCAGGTGAATTCGTCGCTGCCGGCCAGCCGGTTTCGCACCTCGACTATCAAGTGCTGACCGGCAGTTCAAGCTGACGGGGCGACCGCCGGTAGCCTGACACTCTCATGCACAGCGGATTCGTCACCCTCGTCGGCCGGCCGAACGTGGGCAAGAGCACCCTCGTGAACGCCATGTGCGGGCACAAGGTCAGCATTGTCAGCGACAAACCGCAGACGACGCGCCATCGCGTGATGGGCATTCTCAACACACCCGAGTCGCAGTTGGTGTTCGTCGACACGCCGGGCCTGCACAAACCGGTCACCGCGCTGGGCGAGCGAGTCAATGCCACGGCCCTCGACAGTGTGACCGATGTCGATGTCGTCTGCCTGGTGATCGACTGCACGAAGCCGTTCGGCACCGGCGACAAGTGGGTGGCCAGTCACCTCGACATGTCGAAGGCCGTCGTGATTCTCAACAAGATCGACGCCGCCAAGCAGCACCAGGTGTTGGGTCAGCTCACGGCCCTCACCGCGCTCGGGGCAGCGGACTACTTCCCGGTGTCGGCCAAGACCGGCAACGGCATCCCCGAGCTCGTCGCTTTTCTCACCGCCAAACTGCCCGAAGGCCCGCAGTACTTCCCGGTGGAGACCAAGAGCGACCAGCCCGAAGAGCAGTGGGTGGCCGAACTCGTGCGCGAGCAACTGCTCGCCGTCACCCGCGACGAACTGCCGTACAGCATCGCCACCCGCGTCAGCGAGTGGGAATGGCCGCGCATTCGGGTCGAGATCATCGTCGAGCGCGAAAGCCAGAAGGGCATGGTCATCGGCAAGGGTGGCGCCGTGCTCAAAGAGGTCGGCGTGCTGGCCCGGGCGCAACTGCCGGAAGGCTGCTTCCTCGAGCTGTTCGTGAAGGTCGACAAGGACTGGCAACGCAAACCCGAACGGGTTCAGCGGCTGGGTTACTGACGCACTGCAGGCGCCTGGCACACTGTGCGCATGGCACCTCGCATCATCAACGGCATCGACGAACTCAAGGCGCTCGTCGGTGAGCACATCGGCTACAGCGACTACATGGAGATCTCGCAGGAGCGCGTGAACCTGTTCGCAGATGCCACCGGCGACCGCCAGTGGATCCACATCGACGTGGAGCGCGCCAAGAAGGAAAGCCCCTTCGGTGGCCCGATCGCCCACGGGTACCTCACCTTGTCGCTCGCGCCGGTGCTGCTACCGAAGGTGATGATCAGCACTGGTTTCAAGCTCGCGGTGAACTACGGCTGCAACAAGGTGCGCTTCATGTCACCGGTGCCGGTGGGCGCCAACCTGCGCCTCGGCGTCAAGGTGCTGTCCGTTGACGACATCGCCGGTGGCATCCAGAGCACGTATGAGCTGACGTTCGAGACCGAAGGCGCCGCCAAGCCCAGCTGCGTCGCCGAGTGCATCTTCCGCAACTACGTCTGAGCTGCCGCAAGTAGCGTCAGCCAGGAGCAACGTCAGCGGAAGTTCGGCATCACCTTGGTGGCGAACAGTTCCAGCGTCTCGGTACTCGGGTAGTCACTGCACCAGGGGATGAACCCCGTGCAGCCGAGGTCGAGATAGCGCTGGATCTTGTCGGCCACCTGCTCGGGGGTGCCCACGAGATTGCCATCGCGCCAACTGTCGAACGGCTCGCCCCAACTGCTGCGGGTGCCACCGGCGATAATCTCGGCCTCGCTCTCGCGGATGAACATTTCCGGTGACCAGGTCTTGCGGATGGTCTCCTCATCGCGGCCGACTGCGGCGCAGTGCTCCTTGAGGATCTCACGCTTACGTGCCCACTCATCCGGCTTGCCCCCGAAGTTCGAGCAGTCGGCGTGGCGCGCTACAACCCGCAGGGTGAGTTGTTCTCCCCCACCACCGATCCAGATCGGTGGGTGCGGGGACTGCAGCGGCTTGGGATCACACTGCGCACCGTGCAGCGAGTAGTGCTTGCCCTCGTAGGTCGTGTCGGCCTGGGTCCACATGCTCTTCACGATCTCCACGGATTCGCGCAGCATGCCGATGCGTTCCTTCGGACGGGGAAACTCGAAGCCGTAGCCCTTGTATTCGTGCTCGTACCAACCGGCGCCGATACCCCAATCAAGGCGGCCGCCGCTGATGACGTCGATCGTGGAGGTGATCTTCGCCAGCACACTCGGCTCGCGGTAACTGTTGCAGCCCACCATCTGACCGAGTCGCACACGCGACGTGCGCTGACTGATCGCGGCCATCGTCGTCCAACACTCGAACACCGCTTCGTGGGCAGCCTTCGGCACGTTGTGGAAGTGGTCGTACACCCAGATCGAGTCGTAGCCCAACTGTTCGCTCAGGACCGCGATGTCGACCGCCTTCTGCCACTTGGCCTGCGCGCCCTCCACGCTGACGAGTTCCATCTTCCAGCCCTGCGGGATGAACGCTCCGAACAAGGGCGTGGCGACATCGCGGGTGTTCACGATCGGAGGAAGTTGGCTGCTCATGCCCCGAACCTACTCCGCCCGTTCCTGTCTGTGTCGCGGCCGTGATGTCCAGACTTGGTGGTCACGTCCGCGACACAGACGCCGGAGGCCGGGGCAGTCCCCGCCCGTCTGCCCATCTCTGTCGCGGCCGTGATGTCCGGACTTGGTGGTCACGCCCGCGACACAGACGCCGGAGGCCGCGGCACGCCGAGGGTCCGATGAGTGACGAGCGACACACCTCGCATAAGTTCGTGCGAATGGCATCCCCCCTGGCCGTCGCGGACATCCACGAAGCCATCGCCGCCACCCGACCCGAGCAGTTGTGCATCGCGCATGGCCAACGGCAGCTCACCTGGCAACAGGTCACCGAACGCACTCGCCGACTCGCCAACCATCTCCACTCGGCCGGATTGGGATGCCATACCGAACGCGAGCATCTACAGGGTCACGAGAGCGGGCAGGATCATCTGGCCGTGTATCTGCACAACGGCGTCGAATACCTGGAGTCGATGCTCGGCGCATTCAAGGCCCGGGTCGCCCCGTTCAACGTCAACTACCGCTATGTCGCCGAAGAACTGCAGTACCTACTCACCGACGCTCGGGCAACGGCGGTCGTCGTGCACAGTCGGTTCACACCGACGCTGGCCGATGTCCTTCCACGCCTGCCGTTGGTGAAGGTGATCCTGCAAGTACCCGACAGCAGCGGCCTTCCGCTGCTGCCCGGCGCCGTCTGGTACGAGGACGCGATTGCTGGCGCATCCCCCGAAAAGCCTGAGGTGCGTTGCAGCCCCGACGACCTCTACATCCTTTACACGGGCGGCACGACCGGGATGCCCAAGGGCGTGTTGTGGCGCAATGGGGAGGCCAACGTCGAGTGCTTCGGCGGCAGCCGAGCGGAGACCCTCGACGGCGCGCTCACCGAAGCAACGGGAGCCCTGCGCGCACTCCTGGCTCCACCGTTCATGCACGGTGCCGGCCACTGGATGTGCTTCCGCACATGGAACAACGGCGGATCGATCTTCATCCAGCAGCATGTCGAACACCTCGACCCTCACGACATCTGGAGCACCGTCGAGCGCGAGCGGTTGAATTTCTTGCTGATCGTCGGCGACGCGTTCGGTCGCCCCTTGCTCGACGAACTGGAACAACAGCGCTACGACCTGTCGTCGCTCACTGTGCTGCTCTCGGGAGGCGCCGCACTGAGCGCTCCGCTCAAGGAGCAGTTTCTTCGTCACCTCCCGACGGTGATGATCGTTGACGGGCTTGGTTCGTCAGAGGCCGGAGGCCAGGTCTCGCACGTCTCTGCAGGTGCGGGTGCCACGACCGGTACGTTCCCGCTCGGCCCAGGGAACCACGTGCTGTCGGCCGACCTCGACCGCGTGTTGGCCCCCGGCGACCCCGAACTCGGTTGGCTGTGCAAGAGCGGTGGCCTCGCACTGGGTTACCTGGGCGACCCGGACAAGACCTCACGCACCTATCCGGTGGTCGATGGTGTCCGCTACGCCGTCCCCGGCGATCGCGCTCGCTTGCGCATCGACGGCGTCGTGGAACTCCACGGCCGCGATTCGGTGACGATCAACTCCGGCGGCGAGAAGATCTTCGCCGAGGAGGTCGAGGCCGCGATCAAGACACACCCGGCTGTCTACGACTGCGTGGTCGCCGGTCGCCCCAGCGAGAAGTGGGGCAACGAAGTGGTGGCCATAGTCCGCCTCCGCGATGGCCGCTCGGCCACCACCGATGAACTGCGCCTGGCAGCGCAGCAGCACATCGCTCGCTTCAAACTG
>CAIXHI010000012.1 GCA_903919215.1 uncultured Acidimicrobiaceae bacterium | reverse complement strand
GCGGCCTTGGCGGCGGCCGCAGCCATGTCCGACACATTCGCGCTGCGGGCGATGGGCCGCACCGAGAGCATCGTGCCGACCGCCGTCGTGTTCATCTTCACCTCTGCACTCGGCACCGACCGACATCGCGTGGCAGTCGCTGCGCTCTGGATCGGCGTGGCGTTGTTGGTGGTCGCCGTGCTGCGTTTCAGCGCGATCGCTGAGGAGACCGCGTGGATGGGTGCGCGCCGTTGGAGCTTGTTGGCCGCGCTGCCGACGATCGGCGCGATGGTCGGCTTGACCGCAGTGGCCGCAGCCGCTCTGGCCCCGCTGCTCCCCGGTGCCGGCGACATCGCGATTGTCGACACGCGGAACCGACAGGGCAGCGTCACTGAGGTGCTGAGCCCGATCGTCGACCTCGGCGCGCAACTGCGGAACCGTGGCAACCTGGAGTTGTTCACCGTGCGCTCCACCGACGGTGCCCACTACTGGCGTGAGATCGGCCTGCCGGTGTTCGATGGCGCGACGTGGCAGCCCAGCAACGAAGACCTGTTGGAGATGGGCGACCGCTCGGGAGAAGTCTCGGCGCCCGGTACGGCAACCCAGCAGACCATCACCATCGTGGCGCTCGGTGGCCACCTGGTGCCGGCCGCCTACCGACCCGTACGCGTCTCACCCGACCGGGTGCGTTGGACGGCCGACTCACAGAGCCTGGTGCTGCCCGACACGGAGCTTCAAAAGGACGATGTCATCGCGGTGCAGACGAAGGTGGTGACGCTGTCAGCCGAGCAGCTGCGCTCCGCTGCGAACACCGGAGTCGACCCGAGCTACTACTCGCTGCCCGGTGGTGTGTCCCAGACAGCACTCGACCTCGCCAGCGCCGTCACCGCTGCCGCGCCGACGGCGTACGACAAGGCGATCGCGCTGCAGAACTGGTTCCGTAGCGAGTTCCAGTACGACACGAACGTGCAACTCGGGAACGGCAACGACGCTCTCGAGAACTTCCTGCGCATCAAACGTGGCTTTTGCCAGCAGTTCTCCGGCACCTTCGCGGTGATGGCCCGTTCGCTGGGCCTCCCCACCCGCGTCGCGGTCGGATTCACGTCCGGCCAGTTGGGTGCCGACGGGTTGTTCCACGTGTACGGCCGCCACGCGCACGCCTGGCCGGAAGTGTGGTTCGACGGTCTCGGGTGGGTGGCCTTCGAGCCGACACCCGGCCGCGGCAACGCCGACACCAGCAGTTACACCGGAGTCGACGCCCAGCAGGACCAGGGCACCGCCCAGCCAGGCGACGGCACCGGCAACCCCAGCAGCACCATTCCGGCCACGACGACCGCCGTCCCAGGGGCCACCACGACGACCATCCCCGGATCCACCAACGTCACCACGACGACGCACGCCCCGTTCAACGGCGGGGGCTCTGGTGGCGGGTCAGGAACGGGTGTCCCGTGGATGCCGATCCTCGGAGCACTGCTCGTAGCCGCGCTGCTATGGGTACTGGTCGCCCCACGAGCGGTGCGAGCACTGGCCCACCGCCATGACGACACTGCCACCGCGCGGGTAGTCAGCGCATGGCAACGAACGCTCGGAGCGCTCTCGCTGGCGGGCGCACCGGCGATCGGTGGCGCCACACCATTGGAGTACGCCGACATCGCCGAGCAGGCGACCGGCGCGGATCACCGCGCGCTGCGCGACATGGCGACAGCCGTCACCCAGGCGGTGTACTCGCCGTCGTCCGTCGATGCCGGGGTGGCCGATCGCTGCGATCAGCTCGCGCGGCGACTCGACGCCATCTGCCGCGAACGGATCCCCGCCCGAACCCGTCTACAGATGTTGTTCGACGTACGGCTGATGCGTCGCCGCTTCGCCGGCTGACCCGTCAGTGGTGGCTGTCGTCAGTTGTGGCTGTCGTCGCCACCGGGCCGAGCGCCCGGGCGGGGCATGGCGTTGAACCGCCCACGCACTGTCTCCGAGAGGTGGTTGAGGCTGGCCTCACCAATGGAGCGCGCCTGACGCTCGGCGAACAGAGCTCCGACGACGGCACCGACGAAGGCGACGAACGACAAGTAGGCACTGATCCCGAGCAGGGCGACCGTGAGTGCCAGACACGCAATCGTGAAGATGCCCCACATCGCCAGCGCCCGACGGCTGTGGTCGGCAGGACGATGCAACGTTCGCCCAAAACCTGGGTCGCGTTGCAGCTGCTCCTCAATCTGGCGAAGTATGCGTTGTTCGTCTTCCGACAGCGGCATGGCGAGCTCCTGGACGGCGGGTGTTGGCATCATCGCACGATTCCGCCCCCCAGACAACGCGCCTCGCGTCATCCGGGCGGCGAATCGCCCGAACGATCGGGGCCCCATTGCTGGCCGCCCCGCTTGACCAGGCGCAGACCGTTCGCAGTCACCGCGCTCGCCGGGCCGATGGCAGCGCTGCCGAACCTCGACCGGATCGCATCGATCGTCTCCTCAGCAGCCTGCCACTCGCGTTCCGCCGCCAGCCGTGTCTGCCCGCCGGGCTCGAGCAACTGATCCATCGAGAGCTGCTCGGCCACCGCACCGAAGTGGGCGCTGCTGACTCCGAGCAGGCGCACGCCGGGGCTCGGGTCGATGGCCAGCAACAATGGGTCGACCGCCTTGACGATTGCGTGAGCGGTGTCGATCGG
>CAIXHI010000011.1 GCA_903919215.1 uncultured Acidimicrobiaceae bacterium | reverse complement strand
TCCTCGATCCGCGAGACCATCAGCCCGAGGCCGGGGAAGATTGCCTCGGCATCGATGCCATCACGCTCCATGTCCTTGAGACGCAGCAACACATCGCGGGCGCCCTTGCGGCCGGTGTCGACGTCGTCGGGGGTCACCTTGTGGGCGAAGAAGTCGTGCTGGATCTTCATCAGCACGCGCTCACCCAGGCGGGTGGTACGGATCTTGCCCTCGACAGAGGAGTTCGGCGCGTACTGGGCGAGATCGCCGGTCATGGCGTTGGTGAACAGATCGCTGGGTTCGGCGATGTGGGCATCGCAGCTGAGGATGAACGGGCGCATCGGGGTGGCTCCTTGGAAGTGACGGTGTAACGACTGGAGAACTGACGAAATCAGGACACCCATGCCCGGCCCTAGGGTCGTTAGTCCCGACGACTCGCGCTTCGCCCTGGAACACCATTCCACTCATCGCCGGAAACCAGTTCCGGCCAACAGGGTTACGCGGTGGGCGCGAGACCGAGCAAGCGCGCCACCAATGGCGTGTCGCCGGAGCGAGACACCTTGTACTCGCGGAGCGCCCCTCCGGCGGCGTGCACCACTGCCCCGTTGATGTCGCCCGCGTCGTCGGCCACGAGCAGGCCCACGAGTCGCGCAATATGCTCCGGGCCGAGCGCGTCGGCTGTCCCTGCCGCCTGCAGCATCGCTTCGTTCATCCGTGTGCGCGCCCCCGGCGACACCGCGTTGACGGTGACTCCCGTGCCTGCGACCTCCGCCGCCATCGCGATCGTTGCCGCCCACACCGCGCCCTTCGCCCCGCCATAGGCGACACCAGCGGTGAAGCGCGTGTCGAGCGCAGCCTCGGACACCGTATTGACGATACGTCCGTGCCCCTGCGCCAGCATGAACGGCAGCGCGGCGCGCGCAGTGGCGACCGACCCGATGCAATGCACTGCGAACAGCCGCAGCATGTCGGATTCGGTGACGGTGGCAAGTGAGCCAGCGGCCACGATGCCCGCATTGTTGACGACGATGTCGATCCTGCCGAAGGCCGCGATGGCCGCCTGCACGATGCGTTCGCCACCGACGAACGACGCCACGTCGTCGGAGTTGACCGCCGCGCGGCCGCCAGCGGCCTCGATCTCGGCAACCACCTCCATCGCCGGCGTCGCGTCCGCCCCCACACCCGCCACTGAGGATCCGACGTCGTTGACGAGCACAGCAGCACCGAGCGATGCAAGGTGGAGGGCGTGTGCCCTGCCGATTCCGCGGCCGGCTCCGGTGATCACGGCGACACGTCCCGCGAGGGGTTGCGCGGTGCTCATAGCTGACACCGTCGATGATCTGAAGTTGCACCCATGGCGTCGCACACCTGTCGCTTTCCGCTAGACAATTGAACTGTAGGGCAGGTGAGCAAGATGGCGACGAACGGCGAGTCCGCGTCCAGTGGCGGTGAAGCGCCTTCATTCAGAGTGCCGAAGACCGGCGAACTCGTTGCCCAGCGGTTGCGCGCTCGCATCATCCGCGGCGAACTCGCAGAGGGTGATTCTCTGCCGGCGGAAGGCACGCTGATCGAGGAGTTCGGGGTGTCACGGCCAACGCTCCGCGAGGCGTACCGCGTGCTGGAGGCCGAACAGCTGATCAGCGTCCGCCGTGGCGCGCGCGGCGGCGCCCGAGTGCACGCACCCAGCGCGTCAGCGGCTGCTCGCTACGCCGGCCTGGTGCTCGAGTACGAAGGGGCCACGCTGGCCGATGTCTATGAAGCACGCACACTGGTGGAGACACCATGTGCCGCGCTGCTCGCTCGTCGGCGGACGAAGCAGGATTTGAAACTGCTGTGGGAGAGCGTCGAGTTCGGCGAAAGCCTGGCCGATGATCGACCGCGCCTGATCCGACATCACACGGAGTTCCACGCGCTGGTGGTCCGCTTGTCGGGCAACCACACGATGAACCTGCTGAACGGCATCCTGCGGCAGATCATCGACACTGCGAACTACCAACGCGTCGACACCGACCCCGGTGGCGCGGCGCACGATGCAGCGTTCCACCACGGCCTTCGCGCTCACCGGCGACTCGTCGAACTGATCGAGGCCAAGGATGCTGATGGTGCCAACGCGCTGTGGATGAAGCATCTGGTGGAAGCCAACCGCTATCTGCTCGAACTGCCCGGAGCCACCACGGTGCTCGACCTGCTGGACTGAGCCGTCAGTGGCTGTGCCGCTGCGCCGCCGGCGTTCCGTACAGGAACCGCAACCCGGCGATGATCACCTGCAGACCGTGGGCCGTGTAGTCACCGGCGACGAGGCCCTGCGATCGCCACGACGGCTCGTGCGACCGTGCGATCTCCTCAGGAAATGCGTCCACCGCAAGGCGACCGAGAAGGTACGTGTGGAACGTCGCGGCAGCCAGCAGTGCATCGCGTTCCTCGAATCCGTTGGCCGTGAGCATCTCCACCGTCGTCCGCCGGACGGCGGCTCCGGCACGCGTGGAGGGACGCTCCAGCAAGTGCCGGGCCAGACCTCGGTACGCCCGCAAACGGTTCCACAACCCATCGTGGTATTCGATCAGCCACTGATCCCACGACAGATCAGCGTGTGGCGTGTCGACGCCCTCGACCACTGCATCGAGTACGAGCTCGACGAGTGCATCCTTGCTCGCAACGTGGTGGTACAGAGCGGTCGCCGTGACCTCGAGCGCAGTCGCCACCGCCCGCATCGTCAGCGCGTCGAGACCGACTTCCGCGGTGAGCGTGAGCGTTGTTGCAACGATCTCGTCGACAGTGAGGGGTGGGTCGCGATGGCTCGGCACGTCACATGCTCAGTCCACCGTCGACCACGATGGCCGTACCAGTGGTGAACGCCGATAGATCGTCGAGCAGGAAGCGGACAGCGTGCGCAACCTCCTCCGGGCGGCCAAGTCGGTGCAATGGAATCTTCCGTGTGATCGCAGCGACGAACGCTGGGTCGGTACCGGCGGTGATACCGGTGTCGCCCGTCGGCCCCGGAATCACGAGGTTGACGGTGGTGCCCGAACGAGCAAGTTCACGGGCCAACGTCTTGGTCAGCCCCACCAGCCCTGCCTTGCTGGCGGCGTACGCGCCTTGCTGTGCGTTCCCCATCGTCGCGGCGACCGACGAGATCACGACGATTCGGCCACGCGGGCTTGCCGTGACCGACGGCGTCGCCGCACGCGCCAACCGGAACGGGCCGGACAGATTCGTGGCGACGACGTCGTTCCAGTCGTCGTCGCTCAACTCGGCGAGCAGCACATCGCGGGTGATACCCGCCACGGACACCACATGGTCGATCTGTCCGAAGTGCCGCAGGCATTCCTCCACGGCGAACGCACAATCGGCGGAGGAACTGGCGTCGGAACGCAGCACGCGCAGACCCGGGAACCGCGCCGCGAGTGCCGCTGCACTCTCCGCGTCATGCACATAGGTCGCCAACACCGACCACCCATCGGCGAGTAGTCGCTCCGTGATCGCACGGCCGATTCCCCTGGTTCCGCCACTCACTAGTGCGACGCGTGTGTCAGTCATCGATGGGCTCCATCAGCGCTCGGGCCGTCGCTTTTGCGTGGGCCATGTCGTAATGGTTGCGCGTCACGGTTCGCTGCGCGAACAGACCGCCGCCCGACTGCAGCCACGACACCGCTTCGCGTCCGCCCCACTCGTCAGCCGTCATATTGCGGATGGCATGGAACAACGCCAGACGCTCGTCAGCGCTCACACCCTTCGCCCCCCTGAGGTATTTCTCGACGAAGGCGCCGGTCTCGGGGTTGGCGAGATCGGCGAAGCTGGGGGCAGTGGCGATCGTGCCACCGGCGATGTCGTGCAGGTGTCGCACCATCACCGCATAGTGGTTCGCCGCATGCAGCTTGCCAGCGTTCGTGTACAACTCGCTGGGGAGCAGCATCCCGTCTGCGCCGACCTCGGAGTTGGCCAGCGCAGCCTCAAGACAGGCGTGCGTCATGGTCGCGTAGATCACAATGTCGGCGATCTTGTCCTTGATGTGCGAGATACCCGCCGTGCCATTCGCTTCTGCGACCAGCTGCGCCATACCAGCGAGCTGATCACCGAGATGCGCCATATGCGCCACACCGCTGAGCCGCTCCCACAGCCCCAACGAATGGGCGATCACAGCAGACCGGGCGACGTCGCCGTCGAGGAACACCCGCTCGTACGGCACGTGCACATCGTCGAACACCACCATCGAGTCGGGGATCGCCAACTTCGCCGAAATCGGCTTGTCACGCGGGTGGCCGTGTCGGGCGTGATGGCTGCTGGTGATCTGGATCACCCCTGGAGTGTCGGCCGGCACCGCGCAGGCGATCGCATACTGCTCCTCACCCGGCTTCATCCGCTTCGTTGGCAGCACCACCAGTTCGTGAACGATCGGGCCAGCCGTGGTGTGGAACTTCGCGCCGCGGATCACCACACCCGTGCTGTCGCGGTCGACGACACGCACATACAGATCTGGGTCGTCCTGCTGCGACGGCGCGAGCATACGATCGCCCTTGGCGTCGGTGATCAACTCGGCGAAGCGCACGTCGCGTGTCGCGCAGTCGTCGAACCAGTGCTGGATCCGCTCGCCGGCTGCCGGGTCTGCATGCGTGAGCTCCGTCGAGGAAGTGAGCAGCGCCATTGCCACGGCCGAGAGGCTGAGGGTGACATCGTGTTTGGTCAACAACTCACAACGCGCGCGCAGTTCCTCCGCCGTGCGCGGGATGGTGAACACCGGGTTCCGCGCGTCCGGCCCAGGACGGTGCAGCGCGTCGTACCCGCGTGCAACGATCCGCGCCGACTGGCCGAGCCCCGCATCAGTCGTGACGTCGTGCACGCGTGCACCGTCGAGGAACACCGTTCGTCCGTCCTGGAGCGACGCGAGGTACTGCGCACCGGTCATCATCAGCTGGGCTCCCTTGGTAGGCCGAGCAGTCGCTCGGCGAGCGTGTTGCGTTGGATCTCGTCGGTGCCGCCGGCGATGCGCATCATCGGCGCGCCAGTGATCCACCGGCCCCAGGCATACGTGCCCCACTCGCCGGAATCGGCGAGTACCGACAGACCCAGCAGCTCAGCAGCAAGCTCAGCGCACTGCGTTGCCTGCTCACCGAACAACAACTTCAAAATCGAACCCTCTGCGCCGGGCGCCTTGCCGGCGAGCATCGTCGCCTCGTGACGGCCGATCAGGAAGCGTCGCAACTCGGCGTTGGTGTGCCGCTCCGCCAATCGCTGACGCACGATCGGGTCGTGAGCGCGATCAAGGTGGCGCGCCATCTCGATCAGGCGCGCAACTGGATCGACGGCGGAGTTGTTGGCACCGGAACCGACTGCGGCACGCTCGCTCATCAGCGTGGCCATGACGGCCCGCCATCCCGACCCGGGCTCACCAACCCGGTTGGCATCGGGGATCCGCACTTCGTCGAGGAACACCTCGTTGAAGTGCGTCTCGCCGGTCATCTGTCGCAGCGGCACCACGGTGACGCCGGGCGCGTCCATGTCGAGCACGAACATCGTGATGCCCTGATGTTTGGGCACGTCGACGTCGGTGCGCACCAGCAGTTGCCCGACCTGTGAGAGGTGCGCCTGCGATGACCACACCTTCTGGCCGGTGACTATCCAGTCGTCCCCATCTCGCACCGCCTTGGTCTTCAGCCCGGCGAGGTCGGAGCCCGCTTCGGGCTCGCTGAGCAGTTGGCACACCACCAGTTCTCCGGTGAAGATCCCGGGCAGGTACTTGGCCTGCAGTTCGGGGCTGCCGTGCGCCATCAGCGCCGGCGCGACGAGGTGCGTCCCGGTGGCAAACGGCTGCTGGTCGGGCACGTCGAACTCGGCCTCCAACCGTCGGTACTCCTCGTCCAGTTGCGGGCTGCGGCCTCCCCCGCCGAGTGCAAGCGGGCCACCGACCCACCCGAACCCGTGCTGGAACACGCGGCGCCGCCACTCACGCGATCGTTCCAGCGCGGCGGCTTCTTCGGCCCGATCGGTGTGCGAATCAAGCAGCCCGATCGCGTCGGAACCCACACCCCAGCCGGACTGCGTGTCCGCCACACGCCGCAATGCGTTGTCCTCCAAGAAGCGCAGTGCTGCGTCGCGAAACTCGGCCAGTTCATCGCCCATCCGACGAGGCTAGCGGACTGTTTAACGTTGTTCAAGAGCGTAGATCTCCCTCTTGCGGGATTTATCTCAGTTGGGATATCTTTCCGCCATGAGCCAAGTGCCTGCGTCCATGATGAAGCCCACCGGCTGGTTCCAGATCGGCTGGTCGACCGACTTCCCCGTTGGTTCCGTCGCGGCGCGGAAGTTCTTCGGCGAGGACATGGTCGTCTTTCGCACCGAGAGCGGCGAGCTCACGGTGCTCGATGCGTACTGTCCGCACATGGGCGCACACCTCGGCTTCGGTGGCACCGTCCGTGGCGAGATGATCCGCTGTCCGTTCCACTTGTGGGAGTGGGACGGCGAGGGTCAGAACACCTGCATCCCCTACCAAGACCGGCCCAACCGGGCGGCGCGCCTGCGCACGTGGTCGGTGATCGAGCGCAACGACAACGTCTACGTCTGGCACGACACAAAGGGTGAGGCGCCCACATGGGAGCCGCCTGAGGTGTTCGAGTCGCTCGGTGCCGACGTGGCCGCCGCGACGTACCACTCGTCGCACCCCCACGGGCAGATCCGCCTAGGGACAATACGGCTCAGCCCCTACGTGGTGGCCGACAACGTCGCTGACCCAGCGCACTTCCTGGGCGTACACGGCAGCGCAACCGTGCCGGTAGTGGTGTCGAGCGAGGCCGACGGCCACATCTTTCGCGTCAAGCTCGGCTTCGGCCGGCGCTGGCACACCGAACCCGACAATCCCAACCTCGATTCGCTCGGCATCCTGCAGTTCGGTGTCGGCATGTCGTACACGGCCCTCGGCAGCCTGAAGACGCCGTTCGTCGTGATCTCGCTTGCCACCACCCCCATCGATGACGACACGTCGGAGATGTTCCAGACCGTGTGGCTACAACATGCAGAGGGCGACCAGATTCCCGGGCGACTCGCCGAGCGCATGCACAATGCGACCAACCAGTTGCCCGGCGACATCGTCATCTGGGAGAACCAGCGCTACGTAGAGCGGCCTGCGTGGGCGGCCAACGAGGTCAAGGGCTTCAACGCGCTACGCCGCTGGACGTCCACGTTCTACGAGCCTGCAGCCGGCTGACCGACCTCCACCAACCCTGAAGGGGTACCAATGCCGCTCGAAGCTGGAAGTGTCGCCGCGATCGCGTGGTCGTTCTGGGAGCAATTGAACAACGGACACGTCGACGAGGCGCTCGACCTGCTCGACGATGATGGCGTGTACTGGGTTGCGCTCGCCGGGCCTCGCGTCGATCGGACGATGGACGCGATGCGGAAGCTCTTCCACAGGATCTCCGAACGGTTTCCGATGCAGATGACACTGCTCGATGCGATCGAGACAGGCGATCGCGTCGCTCTCGAGGTCGAGAGCTACGTCGAGTTGCCCACCGGGGTGTACAACAACCGCTACGTCTTCATCATGACGGTGCGTGGCGGCAAGATCGTCGAGGTGCACGAGTAC
>CAIXHI010000010.1 GCA_903919215.1 uncultured Acidimicrobiaceae bacterium | reverse complement strand
TGTCGTAATCCTCGGCAATGCGGTGCAGCAGCCAGCGGGCGACGGTGAGCTGATCGCTGACAGTGACGCCGTCGGCGGCACCGATCTGGAACTCCCACTGACCGGGCATGACCTCGGCGTTGGTGCCCGCGTTGAGCAGATCGGCGTCGTGGCAGGCCGGGGTGTGCTCTTCGATGAGCTCACGGGCGACGACGCGGCCAGCGCCGACGCCGCAGTAGTACGGGCCCTGCGCGGCGGGGAAGCCGTTGGCCGGGAAGCCGAGCGGCGTACCGTCGAGCTTGAGGAGGGTGTACTCCTGCTCGATGCCGAAGATCATCTCGTGCTTGGCGAACTTCTTCTGCGCCTTCACCAGCGAGTGGCGGGTGTTGGTCGGGTGCGGCTTGTCGTCCTGGGCCAAGTGCACATCGCAGAGCACGAGCACGTTGTCGCGACCGCGGATCGGGTCGGCGCACACGAACTGCGGCTGCAGTTCGCAGTCGCTCTTGTCGCCAGTGGCCTGGTTGGTGGAGGAGCCATCGAAACCCCACACCGGCGGGGTCTTGCCGTCGGCGATGATCTTGGTCTTCGAACGGAGCAGCGGCGTGGGCTCGGTGCCGTCGATCCAGATGTATTCAGCTTGGTAAGCCACGGGAATCCTTTGCGGGTGTGTGGGAGGGGCGTGGACATGCTGCTCATTGGGCATTTCCGGCCCGTTGCCCGTATGTGAACGCTGTGTGAAGTTGGCCAGGCCCGATCGCTGCTCCGAAGAGCGGCGACTGGAGCGACCAGCGCGCTCAACCATACTGATGCGGTCTCGATGGATCCCAATGTCGCGCACGTCGTGAGCCTGCGGATGTTTCCGGGAACCACCCCCGTGGCGCCGGCCGTCGAAGCGGGCATGAACCGCCGCTCGTTCCTCGTCGCTCTCCTCGGTGTCCCGGCCCTTGCCGCACTCGCGGCGTGCGGCGATTCGAAGGAGATGAACCCGGGCACGACGCCGCACGACACCGGGCCGGGCCCCATCGTCCCCGACGACTTCGTGCTGCGCATCGTTCACGAAGGCGGTCTTGTCCCCGCCGACATGATCTTCAACCGACTGCCGACTCTGCTCGTCACGGGTGACGGGCGAGTTTTCACCCAGGGGGCCATCACCGCGCAGTACCCCGGTCCGTTGGTGATGCCGGTGATGGTGGCCACAATCACGTCGACCGGTCTCGCCGCCCTGGTGAAGGCGGCCGACGAGGCCGCACTGCTCGGTGCCGCGGCGAACTACGACGTACCCGATGGCATCGGGATCGCCGACGCACCGACCACGGTCGTCACGATCACCATCAATGGCGCGACGTACGAACATCGGGCCTACGCGCTGGGCATCGACACGCCGTCGACGCCGACGCGTGAACGACTGCAGTCGTTCGTCGCGAGCACGGCCGATCTCGCGCAACTCGTCGGCGCCGCCAACCTCGGACTCGACGAGGTGTACGAACCCACCACGTATCGCTACCGCGCCACGGTCACCGACCCCGCGCAGTGGAGCGACCCGAAGCCCACGGTGGTGGGCTGGCCGTCGAACGGCCCATACCTCTCCGACGCGAGTGCCTGCGCGACGTTGACCGCAGCGCAGGATGCCGGCCTGTTCGAACGGTCGCGCCAGAACACGCTGTTCGAGGATCGCGGTGTCGTCTATCAGCTGGCTGTGGTGGCCGAACTTCCCGGTGACGTCGGCTGTGGGCCGATCAGCTGACGGGTCAGAGCAGCTTGGGCATACGTTGTGCAGCGCGCCCGTATCGCATGTTGAGCGCCCAGACGAGATCGACCAGTGCCGGGTGATTCAGCGCCGGTAGACCGCCGAGCGCGAGCACGAAGCGGCGGTCGCCGACGAACAGTGGCCAGAAGCCGACGCGGCTGTTGCCCGCCATGTCCACCAGGGCCCATGCACCAGTGAATGTGCCCGACACCACGGCGAGAGAGCGGGCATGGCGTTCGTGCATTGAAGCGATGTCGGCACTGACTGCGGCGAGGAACTCACCGCTGGACGCGTCAAAACCCTGGCTGGCGATACAGGACCCTTGCGCGTCCGAGAGCAAGCCGCTGCCGGTGCTGGACAGCAGTTGCAGACAGGCGCTGGCGATCGGCTCCAGCGGCCCGGGAGGTGGACCAGTCGGCTGTCGGAATCCTTCGATCCAGCCGCGCTCCTGTGCACGGAATACGAGCGCGTACGCGTCCTGTTCGGTGGCCTGCCCCGTCCACCGCACGAGCTCGGCGCCGGTCGCCCGATGCGACATCGCGCCACCCATCAGGTGCAGTAGCAGGTCGCGTTCCGGGTTCGGTTCGGAACTCGCGACCGCGTAGTACGCGCCAGCAGGAGTGGGCTGCAGGAAGAAGCCACTGCCCACCAGTTCGAACATCTCAACCGGTGCCGGAGGGGGAGCAGTGGGAGGAGGGGGAGGAGGGGGAGCAGTCGGAGGAGCCGGGAAGTCGCTCATGCGGTCAGCCTCGTGGTGCAGCGGATGATTTCGGTCTCGCCGGTGATGCCGGTGCCCAGCACCGAACCGGTGCACGGTGGCACGTTGGACCGGACATCAAACCCCGTGGTCAGGTGCTGGTCGAGCGCGGCGGCGCGCTGTGGGCCGATCAGTCGCCGTGCACCGTTCAGCAGACGAGTCCGCAACCCAACGCCAGATGGGCCGAACGCGAAGAACAGGTCGACGAGCGCCGCGTACAGGCGGTCGGCCTCGTCGTGCAGCACATGGTGGTTCACGCGAGCAACGTGAAGGCGGGCGTCGGTGGGGTCAGCGGCGACTCGTCGGGCCAACTGGTCGGCCACGGTGTCGTCGGAGGGCAAGGCCTCGAAGTGGATGTGCCCAGTGCCTGGGACCGACAGGTGTTCGGCGCGCCAGCTTCGGCGCTGCTCGTCGGCATGTTCATCGGTGCCGACCTGACCGATCCGGCGGACGATGTCGCGAGACCCACTCGCCGATTCCATGGTCCCGCTCCCGAGCACTCGTCATATGGGCGCCCACCCAGGCGTCCGAGAGCTATCGGTCCAGAGCGCGCCCAGCTTGAGGGACCAGCCGCGCGAGCAGGCCATGGAGGGCAGACCTGGTTAGCCTTCCTGGCGTGACACGGCTGCGCATCGCACTCGCCCAGATCAATCCAAAGGTCGGCGATCTCGACGGCAATGTCGCCAAGATCTGCGCGGCCTACGACGAAGCGGAAGCGGCCGGTTGCGACATCGTCGCCTTCCCCGAGTTGGCGATCACCGGCTACCCGCCCGAAGACCTGGTGATGAAGCCCGGCTTCGTCGCCGACAACCTCGTCGCACTGGCCACGGTCGCCTCCCGCACCGGCCGTTGCGCCGCGGTGGTCGGGTACGTGGCCGCCGACCGCGACCTCTACAACGCTGCAGCGGTGTGCGCCAACGGTGAAGTCGTCGGCACGTATCGCAAGCGCCTGCTCCCCAACTACGCCGTATTCGATGAAGCCCGCTACTTCACGCCCGGCGACGCCAGCGACCCCTACGAGCTGTACGTGATCGGTGGCGTCAAGGTCGGCATCAGCATCTGCGAAGACGTGTGGAGCCCCACTGGTCCGCTCGCTGAGCAAGCCGCCGGTGGCGCCGAGCTGAACATCAACATCAACGGCTCGCCGTTCCACGCCGGCAAGGCCGACACCCGCGAACGCATGCTCGCCACACGTGCGGCCGACGCCAGTTGTGCGCTCGCCTACGTGAACCAGGTGTGCGGTCAGGACGAGTTGGTGTTCGACGGCGGCAGCCTGGTGTTCGATGCCGAAGGCACGTTGGTGGCCCGCGCCGCCACGTTCGTCGAGGAACTGCTGATCACCGACATCGTGATCGAGCCGGTCTACCGCAAACGTCTGCTCGACCCGCGAGGTCGTCGCACCGAGGAGCAGATGCGGCTGATCACGATCAGCGAGCAATCGGTCAACGCGGACGGGCCACTGCCCGCGCGCATCTCCCCGCTGCCCGACGACGACGCTGAGCTGTACGAAGCACTCGTGCTGGGCACGCGCGACTACGTGCGCAAGAACGGGTTCACCGATGTCGTCATCGGCCTGTCGGGCGGCATCGACAGCACCATCGTCGCGTGTGTCGCGGTCGACGCGCTCGGCGCCGAGCACGTGCACGGTGTGTCCATGCCGTCGCGCTACAGCAGCGACCACTCCAAGTCCGACGCAGCCGACCTCGCCCAGCAGTTGGGCATCGACTACCGCACCGTGGCCATCGAGCCGGCCTTCAACGCGTATCTGGAGATGACTGCCGAAGCGTTCGCCGACAAGGCTCCCGACCTCACCGAGGAGAACCTGCAGAGCCGCATACGCGGCACCACGCTGATGGCGCTCTCCAACAAGTTCGGCTGGATGGTGCTCACCACCGGCAACAAGAGCGAGATGGCCGTCGGCTACTTCACGATCTACGGCGACTCCGTGGGTGGCTACGCCGTGATCAAAGACGTGCTGAAGATGCGGGTGTACGGCCTGTGTCGTTACGTCAACCGGCGTGCGGGTCGCCCGATCATCAACGAGAGCGTCATCACCAAGCCGCCGTCGGCCGAGTTGCGGCCCGATCAGCGCGACGACCAGAGCCTGCCGCCGTACGAAGTGCTCGACCCGATTCTGCGGCTGTACGTGGAAGAGGATCGCACGTACGCCGAGATCGTCGAGATGGGCCACGACGAAGCCATCGTGCGCCGCATCACGCGACTCGTCGACATCAACGAGTACAAGCGTCGCCAGTGCCCTCCCGGCGTGCGGGTCAGCGTGAAGGCGTTCGGCAAGGACCGCCGCCTGCCCATCACCAACGGCTACCGCGGCTAGCTGCGGGCTACCCGCCGGCGGTGCATCTGGCCGTAGGCGACGATGGTGCACAGCGCGAACCCGGCGCACAACAGGGCCGGGGCAGCCATACCGTGCGCGTCGTACAGGCGCGTGGCGGTGATGCTGCACACCGCACGACCAGTGGTGCCGGCGCCGAGCATCAAGGCCATGCCGCGTGCCGGTGATCCGGTGATCGCCGCAGTGCCGAGCGGCATCGCGCTGACGACCGCGAACTCGAAGGCCGCGATCGCCACCGCCAGCGCTGGTAACGCCGCCCACAGGTGAGCCTGGCCCAGCGCGAGGGCAAGCGCGGCGGGCACCATCAATGCACCGCCGATTGCTGCGCTTCGCTCTTTGCCCCAGCGGTCGGCGTTGCGTGATGACAGCACCGACGAGAACAGTTCGCCGAAGCCCAGGGCGAATGTCATTGCGCTGAGCGTCGCCGGCGTGAAGCCGAATGTGTCGTCGAGGTAGCTGCCGAAGGTGACGAACAGGGCCTGGCTGGCCCCCATCAGGCAGAACGTGGCCACCATCATCGGCGCCACGTCGGCGACGCGGATCGGGCTTCGTGCTGGTCGGTCGGCCGCTGTGTGCGCTCCCGAATCAGCGGGGAGGGTCCGCGCGACGATGGCGGACAGCGCCACCACGCTGACCGCACCCACCGCGTAGCCGGCGCGCCAGTTGCTGAACGCGGTGACGAGACCCATCGTGCTGACGCCGATCAGCAGGCCCAGCGCCCAGGAGATTTCCGTCAGGCCCATCACGCGACCCCGCTGTGCGAACGGCACGCGGTCGGACGTCCAGGCACCGAGGCCGAGGTCGAACATCACCTTGCTCTGGGAGATGATCACCAGCGCCACAGCGAACATCAGGGGGTTGACGCTGCTGGCGGCGAGCACTGTGCCGAGGCCGACCCCGGCGAGGCCGAGAGCCATCGCGGTGCGCCGGTGCATGCGCTCGACGAGTTCGCCATTGAACGGTGAGAGCAGACCGGACATTTCGCTGACGGCGACGGCGACGCCGATCCCCGCTAGGTCGGTGCCGTTGCCGTGGGCGATCGTCGCCAGGAACGGGGGAGCGAAACGGAAGCACGCGTTGGCGGCCGTGCGGGCCAGCGTCAACGTGGTGACGTGGTGCCGTACATCCTCGGGAAACGAGTCATCAAGGGCACGGCGGAGCACGACCCGCCACGCTAACTGCCCCGCGCCCGTGTCGTCCCCGGCCGCCCGCCCGTCTGCCCCCGTC
>CAIXHI010000009.1 GCA_903919215.1 uncultured Acidimicrobiaceae bacterium | reverse complement strand
GTGGGACTGCATCCCGTCCAAGACGATGATCGCCACCGGAGGCGCCATTGCCCAGTCGCGCAAGATGGAGGGAATGGGCCTCGAGCAGTCCGAAGCACAAGCCGCAGTCGACGTCGATGCGCTCACTGAGCGCATCGAGAGCATCAAAACGCGTCTGCAGCGTGGCACCACCAACCTGTTGACGAGCCAGGGTGTGAACCTCGTGAAGGGGACGGCACGCATGTTGTCACCGCACGATGTCGAGATCACCACCACCGACGAGAACGGCGACCCGAAGGTGTACACCGTGTATGCCGATGCAGTGCTGTTGGCCACCGGCAGTCGCCCGCGAATCCCGGAATGGTGCCGCCCCGATGGCGAGCGGATTCTCACCACCCGCGACTGCTACCCACCCAAGACGTTCCCCGAGAGCATCACCGTGGTTGGATCCGGCGTCACGGGTGTGGAGTTCGTGCACATGTTCGCCTCGTTCGGCGCAAAGGTCACGCTCGTGGTCAGCCGCCAGCAGGTGCTGCCCAGCAAGGACCCCGAGGTTGCCGCCGTCCTGGAGGACGACTTCCTCAAGCGCGGTGTGCACCTGTTGAAGGGTGCCCGCGCCACCTCGATCGAACGTGAGGTCAACGAGGCCGGTGTCGAAGAGGTCGTGGTGCGCTGCGACGACGGTCGCGTGGTGCGCAGTTCGCATGCCGTGTTGGCCATCGGTTCGGTGCCCAACACCAACGACCTCGGCCTCGATGCTGCGGGAGTCGAACTCGACCGCAACGGCTACGTCACCATCGACCGCCACTGCCAGAGCAACGTCGGCCACATCTACGCCGCAGGCGATATCAGCGGCAAGCTACCGCTCTCGTCGGTGGCCAGTATGCAGGGCCGCAAGGTGGCCGAGCACGTGCTGGGTATGCAGAAGATGTCGCACCGCCACCTCGACTACGACAAGGCCGCCAGCGCGATCTTCACCGAGCCCGAGATCGCCGACGTGGGCCTTGCCGAAGCGGATGCATTCGCCGTCGGTCGCAAGATCCGCGTCACCAAGGTGCCCTTCAGCAGTACCCCCAAGGCACTGATCAACAATGACTGGCGCGGCTTCGTGAAGATCATCAGCGACCCCGCCACGGGTGTCGTGCTCGGCGGCTCGATCGTGGGTCGACATGCGGCGGAGCTGATCAGCGTGATCGCCATCGCGGTCACCGCCAACCTGAAGGTCACCGACATCGTCGAGAGTCTGCTGGTGCATCCTGCGCTCGCAGAGGCACTGGCCGAAGCCGCCGAATAGGCGCCCGACCCCGGACGCGTCCGTGGCCCGCCACCCCTCGGACATCCCGAATCGACTTCTATGTCGCGGGCGTGACCACCATCCCCGCGGCTCGCGGCCGCGACACAGACGGGGTTGGGTGGGCGAAACCTGGATGCGTGGGGGAAACGGCGCGGCCGCCGGCCGGTATCCGGTGAGTCGCAGCTCCGATGAACTCCGTTGGTGGGGCAGGCGGGTGCGGACCGATCGGGTTGCGGTGCCGGATCGGGGCGGCTCTGATCCCGGTCCTCAGCATCCCGGCGGCAGCACTCAACTGTGGACTCTGAACCCCTGTCGCGGCCTGACTCGACCTCGGACGCGGCACGGCAGGTATCCCGAATCGACTTCTATGTCGCGGGCGTGGCCACCAGCCCGTTTTATCGCACCCGCGACACAGAGGGGGTTGGGTGGGGGAGGGGGGAACCTTTATACGTGTGGGTGGGGTGGGGCGGGGTGGGGCGGCGGGCCGACCTG
>CAIXHI010000008.1 GCA_903919215.1 uncultured Acidimicrobiaceae bacterium | reverse complement strand
GTGACGCGGTACGACGGCACCTCCAGCCCGCCGAGCGGTGCATTCGCCGTCATTCCATGCCCCCCATATCAACCCCCCAGGTCATGTGCCACGCCTGCGAACCCCCCAGCCCGCAACGGCGTGACACACGGGACTGTAGCAACACCTGCGCCGCCGTTCAACGCCGTTCAGACAAATTCTTGAACGGCGTTGAAGCACGACGACGCGGCGAGGAAATCAGCTGACTGGCGGGCGTTCGTTCCGCGGGAACGCCTGCTGGAAGGCACGGGCGACACGCATCACGAGGTCTTCCCGGCCGTGCCAGCTGGCGATCTGCAGACCAACCGGCAGACCGTCAACGAACCCACACGGCACCGACACTGCCGGGAACCCCATCCAGTTGAAGATCATCGTGTGGCTGCAGTACACCGGGGCGAAACTTCCGCCGGGGAACGACGGACCGCGGGTTGACCAGTTGGCGTCCCAGTCGTCGGTCGTGTCGGCGGTCCGCTGCGCCGTCACTGACATGACCACATCGACGTCCTGGAACAGCCTGCGGAACTTCTCCCAGTTCCGTCCCCGACTCTCCGCTTGCGCCTGGTAGAGGTCGGGATCGACCTGCTGCGCAGGCTGAGTCAGCGTGCCGACCATCGCTTCGTACACCGCTGGCTCGACGGTCCAGCGCACGGTTCCATGTTCGGCGCGGTCCTCCCACACCTCGTCGGTGGTCTCCACGGTGGCACCCAGCGAGCGCAACGAGAACGCTGCGGCGCGGGCAATGTCCACAAGTTGCGGGCTCTTCTCCGTGGCGTAACGGAATGCGTGGCCCCACTCTTCGCTCCAGGCCATCTTCATCCCGGCAACGCCGTCGTCGATGGTGCTCAGGATGTCGGGCGTCGGCGTCTGCAGAGTGACGTAGTCCCGACCATCGGGGCCAGCCATCGCCTGCGTGAACAGCGCAGCATCGCGGGCATCGCGGGCCAGCGGGCCGAAACTCGCGGTCAACAGCATTTTCGGCTTCTCGTAGTCGATGTGCGGGATCAGACCGCGCGATGTGTGCAGGCCAACCACACCCGAGTAGGCGGCCGGCAGACGCGTGGAGCCTCCGCCATCCGAGCCGATGGTCACCGGCAGCAGGCGCGCCACCGCGGCCGCTGCGCCACCGCTGCTTGACCAACCTGGAACACGAGTCGTGTCCCAGGGGCTGAGCGCCTCCGCCTGCCAGTTGAACGGCAGGAACACCCCGGGACGATCCGGATCCATCCGAGCCCCGCCACCGGCACCCATCATCGTGTTGGTGCCGACGATGATCGCCCCAGCAGCACGCAAGCGCTCGACGCAGAGGTCATCCCACTTCGACACCGTCGAACCGGTGGCGCCGGTGACACCAAGTCCCTCCACGCGGATGTGCGACTTCACCGACGTGGGGAGGCCCTGCAGCAATCCCAACTCCTCACCGGCCAACACCTTGGCGTCAGCCGACTTGGCCTGCGCCCGGGCGCCGTTCCAGTCGACCTCCTCGAAGGCATGGAGGGTGGGGTTGTGTTCCTCGATGCGGCCGAGGAAATGCTCGGTCACCTCCGTGCACGACAGTTCCTTCTTGCCGATCATCTCGCGCATCTGCCACGCAGGCATCCAGGTCAGTTCTTCGGACATTGCAGTGTTCCCCTTGTTCTGTGAGTCGTTGTCGGTGATGGTTGGTGGTGATGGTTGGTGGTGGTGGTGCGAGTCGCGTGGTGTCAGCTGACGACGACGCGCACCGAGGCGAGGTTGGGCAGCCGTCTGCTGGCGGCAGTCACGTGGCCATCCACATGCGGGTGCACCAACGCTGTGGCGAACCAGGTTCCGGGCGTGTCCCATGAGTGCGTAGTGGTACGGCGTACGTTCGGCGACGAACCGTCGAGATCGATCATGTGCAGTGCCCCCAATGCTCGTAGCCATCAACGACACTCCCCCGAGTGCCCTCTTCAACGGCGTTGAAGAATGAGTTATAGTCGTCCTTGTACCGCGGTGCAACCCGCACGCGCACATGTGGCACATACAGCGCAGGGGGACTCGATGGACGAAGTCATGATCGTGTTGGTGGACGGCCAGTGAGCGCGCTGACGACCGGTGAGATTGCCGAGCGCTATCTCGGCTCACTGGTGCATGGCGCGGGACCAGCACCCGAGATCTTCGCCCAGCAGGTGCGCCTGTGGTGGAACGTACGCCCCGACGGCCAGAGCATCGACGGCGACCAATTTGCTGCAGCGCTCGCCGCTGGCCACCCGCCGCAGGACATGCCCGACTACCGGTTGGAGGTGGAGTCATGCCGCACCATGCCCACCGGGTTCATCGTCGGACTGGCGGTGAAGGGAACCCCCGCTGGTTTCACCGAGCAGGCAGCACACGTGTGCCAGATCGTCACAGTGGAGGCTGGGCTCATCGTGGGGTGGGAGGAATACCTCGACACCGCTCAGCACGAACCGTTCCACTGAAGCCCCGAACCTACTGAGTCAGGAATGGCAGGATGCTGACGTGACCGACGCGACCGCCGCCGAGCGACAACAGCACCTCGCACGGTGGACTGCGGAGCGCCTTGGCGTGGCAACCGTGGAGCTGCGGCCGTTCCTCGGCGGCGCAGCCAACGCTGGCTACCAGGTGTTCGTCGACGCCGCAGACGCACAACCCACGGCGTTCCTGCGTACTCGCCTGGGCGGCGGCGATACAGGCAACCTCGGATACTCGCTTCATCGAGAGGGCGTCATCCTCCAAGTAGCTGCGCGGCTTGGCTTCCCAGTAGCCCCTGTACTCGGAACACTCGAACAGCCCGATGCACTGCTGATGCAGTTCGTGCCCGGCAACGCGCGCCCCGACGCAGCGGAAATCGAGATGGTCGCCGCGAAGTACCTGGCGTTGATCGCCAAGGTGCACGGCAGCGACGCCAGCCACTTCCACGTCACCCAGTACGCAACCATGGGCGAGGCGATGCGAGCCGACTTCGACGCGTGGTGCGCCGACGCTGCTGACAGCGGGGTTGCCGACAGACCCCTGCTCGCGCTGGCCGAACGGGTGTTGCGCGACCGCATGCCCACCGGCGACGGTCCTCCCTCATTGGTCCACGGCGATGTCGGTGCCGGGAACTTCCTCGCCCTGGACGGCGAGGTCAGCGCAATGCTCGATTGGGAACTGGCCCACCTCGGCGATCCGATGGAAGACCTTGCGTGGTTATGGATGCGCGGCGCGCACACCAACTTCGGCGACCCAGAGACGCGGTTCGCCGAGTACGAAGCTGCATCCGGCCACCGCATCGACCGCGACCGCCTCACCTGGCAGTTGGCGCTGGTGATGTGGAAATCGGTCACGGCCCTACACGCGCGCCTCCGTCATGTCGTACCCGGCGAGTTGGCGATGGTGCAACTCATCGTGTCGCTCACCTACGACGCGTTGCTCGGCGCACAAGTCATGCGGGTGCTGGGAGGGTCGACGGGCCTACTGCAGTTGTCACCTGTGCGCACCGCCACCACCGAGGCCAACCTGGCCGACGAACTGCTGGCGCTGGCGCCGTTGCCCGGCGACCAGCGCGCCGTGCTGGAGTACCTGCGCGACTCGGCGGCGCTCAGCGAGTGGCTGCGCCAGTCGCTGACCGACGACTGCCGAACGATGCTCGGCATCGAACCCGAGCGACTGAACGAGCACATCGACGTGTGCCCGCCGGCGGAACTGCTCGCTGTCGCCGGCGTAGTGGCCCGGGATGCAGATCGACGCGCGCACACATCGCAGAAGGCAGTCCGTCGCATTGAGCGGGCACAGAAGATCGGATTGGGTACGGCATGATTGACGACGGAAGTTGGGGCCTCACGACCGAGGACGACACGTTCCACGAACGCACCGACGATCCGTGGTGGACCGAGACCGTGTGGTTCGCGTGGATGGTGCCTGAGCGCGGGCTGCTCGGCTACTTCTACCCGGTGTTCCGCCCCAACCTGGGTGTGCAGGCCGGCGGTGTGCTGGTGATGGACCCGCACGGCGAACTGCCATGGGAGTTGCCCGTGTTCGACTACCACTGGCACCAACAGATCCCACCCGGTTGCGACCTCCGCAACACGACGCTGAACAACGGGATGCGCATTCAGTGCCAGGAGCCTGGTCGTGTCTTCCAACTGGAGTTCGAGAACCGCGACCTCACGCTGTCGCTACGCGCCGAGGGCGTCGTCAAACCACTGCTGACCCGCGGCACTCCCCCGTTCAACAAGGGACACATCGACCAGATCTGCCACGTCACCGGCTCGATGGTTATGGGCGGCGAGACCATCCCGGTCGATTCATTCGCGATGCGCGACCGGTCGTGGGGGCCACGCCAAGACGGACGTCAACCGCAGGTCGGCTACTCGTACGCCACACAGGACGCCGACAACGCGTGGCTGACGGTCACCATTGGCAAGGGCATGAACTACCAGGTCACCACCGGCTTCAACGTCGTGGGCGGCGTGTGGTCGCGGATGGCATCGGGGCACCGCATCGTGCACCGCGGCGCAGAGGGCAAACCCGAGGCCTACGAGATTGAAGCCACCGACGAACTCGGTCGCACCGTTCGTGCCGCCGGAGTAATGGTGAGCCGCCAAGTGTTCACCGCCTACCCTTCGATGTTCTGTTGGGATGCGCTCGTCGAATGGAAGGCGGACGGGTTCCACGGGTGGGGCGAGGACCAGGACTGCTGGCACCCAAGAAAGTGGCGGCAGGTGCAACAGGACCACGGCTGGCGCTGAACGCGCCGAGCGGGGCCCCCGGAGGAGCCCCGCTCGATCATCCTGGAGGCGACGATGGGAATCGAACCCATGTGGAGGGCTTTGCAGGCCCTTGCCTCAGCCACTCGGCCACGTCGCCATGCTGACACCGACCTGCCGGGTTGCCCCAGCAGCGGCTCAAGCACGATAGCGGCTGATCGCCCCAACTCGCAGATCGCCTGCGCCACCAAGAATCCCACCGCGTGTGGCATTCTTCCCCGATGACTCCTCGCCGACTGACCCTCGCCCTCGTCGCTGTGCTCACCACCGTCACCGCTTGCAGTGACACCAAGAGTTCGACGCCCACGACCACTGGCGCGACCACCACCTCGGCCACGTCCGACACAACGACGCCGCCAGCGACCGAGACCACCGTGTCGTCGGCCGACGCCGCTGCCGCCTACACCGAGGCCGGGCCGTACCCGGTGGGCGTCACCACGTTGCAGCTGGCGAAAGGTCCAAGCGTCGAGATCTGGTACCCGGCGGTTGCGGGAACAACGGGCACCGAGACCTACGACATTCGCGATTTCGTTCCCGAGAAAGTGAAAGCCCTGTTCACCGCGGACATCGCTGCTGGGGCGAGCTACGCCGCCGGCCGCGACGCGGCGGTCGCCGACGGCGCCTTCCCGGTGGTGCTGTTCAGCCACGGGTTCTCCGGTGTGCGGCTGCAGAGCACATTCCTCACCGCCGAGATGGCCAGTTGGGGCATGATCGTGGTCTCCCCCGAGCACCCCTCGCGCGATCTCAGCGCGGTACTCGGTGGTGCACTCACGGGTGGCCCGATCGACCCGAACGACTCCATCGATGACCTGCTGAAGAGCCTCGACCTGATCATCGCCCAGGGCGACGATTCCTCGACGCTGTTCGCTGGACATGTCGACAGCGACCATGTCGCTGCAGTCGGCCACTCGGCAGGTGGCGCGACGGTGCTGGGGGCCGCCGACGATGCTCGCATCGACGGGTACGTGTCGCTGGCCTCCGGGGTGCTGCGCGGCGGCGGCAGTGGATCCACCACCAGCACGACCCCGGTGGTCATGCCCGCCAAGCCGTCGCTGTTCGTCGCCGGCTCGATCGACGCCGTCGTCTCGCCCGCCACCGTCACACGACCGGCCTACGAGACAGCCCCCTCACCGTCTGCGCTGTGGGTCATCGACGGTGCCGGCCACAATGCCTTCGACGACTTCTGCACATTCGGTGGCGGCACCGGCATCATCGGCATCGCCGATGCATCAGGCCTTGGACCGCTGCTGGACACGTTCCCCTCTCTGCGCACGCTCGGCGAGGATGGCTGCAAGCCGCCGGCCGTCGCCGTCACGACGACGTTCCCGATCATCCGCCACGTCGTCATCGCCTGGGTCCGCCAGCTGTTCGGCATCGACCCGACACCAGTCGGGTTGGGCACCGACGTCGCCGACCAGTACGGCACACCCGTCGAGATCGCCAGTAAGTAGGTCGCTCGGCGCCCTCAACGAGCACCTACACTTGCTCCAACTGGCCAGTGTTGCGACGACCGGTTAGATCCCTTGAGATCTTCCACAACCGGCAGCGACGACGCCGCGGTCGTCCGCAAGCACTTCGGTGATCCGCCGGCGTCCTGCAGCGCGGTGCAGCGCTGACAGCGGTTCGGAACGAACCGGCGGACGCAGCCACCCCTCATCGACACCACGGGCCATCTGGCCGGCCCCCGGGACCGGAACGATCTGCACCTTCGGCACGCCACGGTCGGTGACCTGAATGACCTCACCGCCAGCGGCACGATCGAGGTAGTCGGAGAGGTGCTGTTTCAGTTCGCGCACGCCGACGTTCATATGTGCACATTACGGCACTCTGTGCACACCTACTTCTCCAACTCGGCTGGAGGCCCCACATCTGTCATATTGGGGGGCCGAAGGAGCACCACTCGATGACGATCAGCACACCTGCCCCGAATCCCGCACGTTTCATCCGCGCTGATGGCCCCGACAAGGTCACCGGCAGCGGGCGCTACACCGCCGACCTCACGCTCACCGGCATGCTCGCGGCGAAGTTCAAATACGCCGGGATCGCCCACGGTCGCATCACCCGCCTGGACACGACCGCAGCGAAAGCGATCCCTGGCGTGTTCGCCGTACTCACGCAGGCCGACGTGCCCAATGTGCGTTTCGGTGGGTTCGTGCAGGACCGCACGTTGTTCGCCGATGGCGTGGTGCGCTTCGAGGCAGAGATCGTCGCCGCTGTCGCCGCTGTCGACGCGGCCACCGCCCAGCGGGCCGTCGACGCGATCGTGGTGGAGTACGAACCGCTCCCCGTCGTCAACGATCCGGAGGCCGCACTCACCGCCGATGCCCCCCTCGTGCACACCGACTGGGCCAGCTACGGAGCCAGCGGCGCACTCGTCCGCGAACGCAACGACGCGTCGTTCTCATCGATCGCCAAGGGCGATGTCGACCGCGGCATGGCCGAGGCTGCCGTTGTGGTGCGCAGTCGCTACGACGCAGATGGCTGCCACGCGGCCCCGATCGAACCCCGCGCGATCGTCGCTCAGTGGGAAGGTGACAAGGTCACCATCTGGACCACCACCCAGGTGCCCTACGACGCCCGCGCCGGTGTGTGCGAGACGCTCGAGCTACCGGCCAACCGGGTACGCATCATCGTCCCCCACCTCGGTGGTGGCTTTGGCGGTAAGTGCGGGTTCCACTTCGAGGCGCACATCGCCGCACTCGCCAAAGCAGCGCGCCGGCCGGTGCGTCTGCTGTTCAGCCGTCGCGAAGAGTTCCTCGCCCCCGACAAGCGTCGCGAAAGCATCTGCTACGACTTCGAGACCGGGGTCAGCAGCGATGGCCGGATCGTCGCCCGGCGGGTGACGATGGTGCTCGACAACGGCGCCTACACCGCCGACGCCGGCTTCTTCAGCCAGCTCGGTGCAATGCACGCCCTCGGGCCGTACCGCATTCCCAACTTGCTCGCCGAAGCGCACCTCGCGTACACCAACCACCAACCCTCCGGTTCCGTGCGCGCACCAACAGCACCGCAGACGTGTTGGGCACTCGAGTCGCACACCGACGAAGTTGCCCGAGCAATCGGTATGGACCCCGTGGCGTTCCGGCAGCTCAATGCCGTCGATACTGGCGCCGAGGGGCCCAGCGGCCAGACCTACGGCGAGATCGGCGTACAGGAGTGCATCGAGCGGGCCGCACGGATGGCCGGCTACGGACAGCAACTGCCCGGTGACGAGGCCATCGGCGTCGCCATCGGCTGGTGGCCGAGTTTCGCAGTGCCGTCGGGCGCGTACGTGAAGATCGACGGCGACGGCAGCGCACAGATCATCACCGGCGCGCAAGAGTGCGGCACCGGCTCGGTGATGACCCTGCCCCAACTGGCCGCCGATGAACTGGGTATGTCGGCAGCAGACTTCCAACTCGTCTACCAAGACACCAGCGTCGCCCCCTACGACATGGGTGCCACCGGCTCGCAGACCCTGTTCAACAACGGTCGGGCGGTGATTGCTGCAGCAGCGCAGATCGCTGAACAGTTGCGGGCGCTCGCGGCTGATCATCTCGAGGCTGATCCGGCCGACATCGTGCTTGCCAACGGCCAGGCCTTTGTCGCTGGCACCCCCGACCGAGCCGTCCCCATTGCCACCCTCGCCGGCATCGCCGCCGGAGGCGAACTGCTCATCGGTCACGGCTCGGGAATGCCGCCCGGGCCACCTCCCATCTCCGGGTCCACGTGCGTGGGTGACGCTGGCGTGGCCGCCTGGGTCGCCCCCCAGTTCAGCTGCCACGCCGTGCGGGTGAAGCTCGACCGCGACACCGGCGTCGCCCGCATCATGCACGTCGCCGCGGCGCACGACTCGGGCACGATCATCAACCCCCTCGGCGCCGAGGGGCAGGTGCAAGGCGGGGTCCTGATGGGTATCGGCCAGGCACTCACCGAGGGCACCAGCTACGACAACGAAGCGCATCAACGCAACGCCGGCCTACTGGACTACAAGCTGCAGACTTGCGCCGACGCCCCGCCGATGGACATCCATTTCGTGCAGATCAACACACCCAACGCCGGCCCCCACGGCGCCAAGGGGTTGGCCGAGGCGCCGAACGTTGCCACTGCAGCGGCCATCGCCAACGCGATCGCTCAGTTGGTCGGTGCCCCGGTGCGACAGTTACCGATGACCGCCGAACGTGTGTGGGACGCCCTGCAAGAGGTTGCGCAGAACACGATCGGCGGTGCGGCATGAGCTTCACCATCGCTCGCACTGTCGAGGACGCTCTGGCCGCGATCGCTGCCGGAGCCCGCCCGATCGCAGGTGGTACCGACCTCGTCGTCGGGGCCCGGCACGGAAAGGCCGCCCTGCCCGCCGACCTCGTCGCCATCGACCGCATCGCCGGTCTCGACGAGATCACCGTCGGCGCCGGCAACGGTGGCGTCACGCTGGGAGCCAACGTGTCGCACCACGCGATCGAGCACCACCCGGTGCTCGCCGGTTCGTACTCAGCGCTCGCCGACGGCAGCGCGCTCGTCGGATCGCCGGCCACACGCCATGTCGGCACCATCGGTGGCAACGTGATGAACGCCAGCCCGGCGATGGACACCGGGGCCGGGCTCGTCGTGCTCGGCGCCGAAGTCGAACTGCGTTCGGTGCACGGCACCCGCCGGGTGCCGATCGGCGAGCTGTGGTCCGGTCCGGGGCGCACGATCGCACAGCCCGACGAACTGTGCGTCGCGGTGCACTTGCCGCAGCCGGCGCCCAACAGTGGCAGCGCGTATTTGCGACTGGAGTATCGCCGGGCGATGGAGATCGCTGTCGTCGGTGCTGCGGCGAACATCACGCTGGCAGCCGACGGCACAGTCGCCGCGGTACGGGTGGCACTGTCCGCTGTCGGCCCCACCATCGTGTCGGTGACGGGTCTCGACACGCTCGTCGGCAGTGTCGATGATGTGGCCGATGCAGTCGCCGCCGCCGCATCCGAACAAGCCACACCGATCAGCGATGTTCGCGCTAGCGATCGTTACCGGCGACACACTGTCGGTGTCATGGCCCGCCGAGCTGTTGTAGCCGCAGCCCGCCGGGCAGCGGGCGAAACCATCGCCATTCCCGTCAACCGCACTCTCGGCATCGGAGCCGCATCATGAGCGAATCCATCATCCTCTCTGTCAACGGCATGCAGTACCCCGTCACGATCGACCAAGGTCGCAACCTGCTCAGCGTCATCCGTGGCGAGGTGGGCCTCACCGGCACCAAGGAAGGCTGCGACGATTGCGAGTGCGGCGCATGCATGGTGCTGCTCGACGGACAGCCTGTGAACTCGTGCAGCTATCTCGCAATGCAGGCACAAGGCCGCGAGATCACCACCGTGGAGGGCGTGCTGATCGGTGACGCGATGCACCCGCTGCAGCGCAACCTGTTGGCAGCAGGTGGCGTGCAGTGCGGCTTCTGCACACCCGGGATGATCATGTCGGCCACGGCACTGCTGCAGCGCACACCCGCTCCCACGGAAGAGGAAGTGCGCGTCGGACTGTCGGGCAACCTGTGCCGTTGCACCGGGTACACCAAGATCGTCGAGGCCGTTCAGCGAACCGCTGCGGAGTTGCAGGGCAGCTGATCAGTCGGCTTCGGTTGCGACTGTCAACACCTTTGAGTTCTCCGGCATCGCGTCCATCACCAACGACTGCACAAACGCGACTGCGTCGGCCTCGTTGGCAACCGACACATGCTCGGTGATGCTCACCGTCTTCGTACCGTGCTCGTGCGCAGCCACCTCGAACTTGTGGTCGAGTTCGCTCATCAATGCTTCAGTGGGTGGCTTACGAAGCTCCACCACGATGTGTACTTCGAATCCCATTCCCGCAGTCTGCACCATTACAGGGGACAACTCGCGCGGACAGTGTCTGAGTAGTGTGTCGACCACTACGGACCAGGGGGTACCGCATGCGACTTGAGGGCAAGGTGGCGATCGTCACCGGTGCAACCAAAGGGATCGGTCGAGTCATCGCCGCGATGATGGCGACGGCAGCACGATGAGCAACACCCTCACCAAAGCCGAGATCTTCGGGACCACGGGATGATGCACCTGCTCGACGATGCCGGAGTGACCACCTGGGCCGATGCCGCGCTACTGGCACCTGCTGCGTTCGCTGCAGCCGAGGATGCTCAGCGGCTGATGTGGGACCGCGGCGACGCGATGCTGCTGGAACTTGCTCGCCTACGTATCGCGCAGCTGATCGGCGCCACGACGGCACACGCGCTGCACTCGACACGAGCACGTGGGGCCGGACTGACCGACGAGATGGTGTCCGACCTGCGCCAGTGGCCCACGTCGCCACTCTTCGGCGAGCGTGAACGCCTCTGCCTGGCGCTGACCGAGCAGTTCGTCGTCGATGTGAACGGCATCACCGACGAACAGGTTGCAGCCGTGGTGGACGCCATCGGTGCCGCCGAGTGCCATGCCTTCGTCAGCGCGCTGTGGGCCTTCGAACAGCTGCAACGTGTCTGTCTGGTATTGGGCGTGGAACCACCCGCCGTCCACCTGGGAGATCCGTCGTGAAAGTACGTCTGCCACTCGATCCCGATCGTCGCAACGCCGTGGGAGCGGTCAGCACCGGGGCGCTGTCACCCGGTCTCGACCGGGCAGCGTCACGGGTGCTCACCGAGGCCATCGCCATCGGTTCACTCGACCCGGTGACGGGCGAACTGATCCGCTGGCGCAACGCCCGCCGTCAAGACTGCCAACTGTGCCAGAGCCACCGCGACGAGGCCGCGCACAGCGCAGGTGTCACCGACGCGACCTTGGACGCCGTGGACCACTACGAGTCCTCCGACCTCCCCGAAGCACACAAGACCGCCCTGCGATTCGTCGATGCCTACCTCGGCACTCCCGACGACGTTCCTGACGACTTGGTGCGCCAATTGCAGTTGCACTTCACGCCAACGCAGCGAGCGGAGATCATCCTTCGACTGCACGGCACCACACAGAACCGGGTGTTACGTACCCTCGGCCTCGACCAGGGTCCGGCGAGATAGCCGTTGCCGCCACCCGGCGCAGACTAGAACGGGGGGCAACGACGAGCTGGGAGCACGCCATGACGAACCCTTCCTGGCAAGCAGATCCGTCTGGACGCCACGAACTGCGATG
>CAIXHI010000007.1 GCA_903919215.1 uncultured Acidimicrobiaceae bacterium | reverse complement strand
TTGGCGGTCATCGCCGGACGCCACGCCGACGGCGTCAACATTCGCCTCAGCAGCCCGCACTCGGGCCGTTACCTCGCTGCCGCACGCGAGGCCGCCGGCGACAAACCGTTCGACTGCAGCGGATGGGCACCTCACGACGACACAGCGTCACAGGACAAGGCCTACGAGTTGGGCCTCGACCGGCTGATCATGTCGCGCCTGCACTCACTGGACGACTGACGCTCACACGCTGCGCATGGCAGCGACCAACGCCTGAAACGCACGGCCACGATGTGAGATCGCGTTCTTCTCGCCGTCCGACATCTGGCTGAAAGTACGTTCGTTCGGTGCCCCGTCGGCGCCGTGCGCAGCGATGAACAACGGGTCGTAGCCGAACCCGCGGTCACCCCGCTCCTCGGTGGCGATAGTGCCCTCGCACACACCCTCGACAGAGAGTTCCCGGCCGTCGGGCCACACCACCATCACGACCGTGCGGAAACGGGCGGTGCGAGCAACTGCGCCCGCCATCGCGTGGAGCAGCTTCGCTCGGTTCTCCGCATACGTCGCGTTCGGCCCGGCGTAGTACGCAGTGTCGACACCGGGGCCACCGTCGAGCGCGTCGACGAACAGACCCGTATCGTCGCTGACCGCCGGTAGGCCACTCGCCGCGCAGATCGCTGCGGCCTTCAGCCGAGCGTTGCCGGCCAGCGTGCCGGCATCCTCGACAACCTCGGGCACGCCGTCTGGGCGCGGCAGCAACTCCACGACACCATCGAGGATGGCGGCGATCTCCGCCACCTTGTGCGGGTTGGCCGACGCGCACACCAGGCGCGGAACACTCATCGGTTCAACGTCCCAGCACCTTGGGCGTCGGCGGGGTGGCCAGCACGAGCGCCTGCAAGTCGATGATCTGTGCGAGGCCGCCGGTCGCCAGACCCAGCAACTGGTCGAGTTCGTCGCGACTGAACGCGGCACCCTCGGCCGTGCCCTGCACTTCGACGAACTTCGGCTCGCCACCGGGCTGACCCAGCACGACGACGTTCATGTCGACCTCGGCGGTGCTGTCCTCCACGTAGGGCAGGTCGAGCACCGGCACACCCTTCACCACGCCCACACTGATCGCGGCGCAGAACGAGTGCAACGGGTGCTGCTTGATCTCCTTCAACTGCACCAGCCGCGTGAGCGCATCGTGCAGCGCGAGGTATCCACCGCAGATGCTGGCGGTACGAGTGCCGCCATCGGCCTGCAGCACATCGCAGTCGACGATGATCTGCCGCTCGCCGAGCAACTTCATATCGCACGCGGCGCGCAGCGAGCGACCGATCAAGCGCTGGATCTCGACCGTACGGCCGCTCTGCTTGCCCTTGGCAGCTTCGCGATCGATGCGCTCGGGAGACGCTCCGGGCAGCATCGAGTACTCGGCCGTCACCCAGCCCTTGCCGCTGTTCTTCATCCAGCGCGGGACACCTTCATCGATGCTGGCGGTGCACAACACGCGGGTCTTGCCAAAGCTCACCAGCACGCTGCCAGCAGCCATCTCGGTGTAGTCGCGTTCGAAAGTGATCGGACGAAGTTCGTTGTCGGCGCGGCCGTCGGGGCGGGTCATGGTGTTTCCTTCACTGGGTTCAGGCGTGTGAGATTCATGCGTCGTGACGCCATTGAGCGGCGTCACGCAGTTCGGGGCCGAGCAGGCGACCCCCGAGGTCAGCGAACCAGGAGATGTCGCCGCTGGAGAGGAAGCGGTGCTGCGCTGGTTCGGCCACGCCAGCCGCAACATCCCGGAGTAGTCCGGCGGCGCCGAGGCGGTCGCGCACCACGAACGCCGTCTCGTCGGCGCTGCTGACCAACGTGACCTCGGGGCCCATGACTTCGTGGATGACACGGGCGAGATATGGATAGTGCGTGCAGCCCAGCAACAGGGCGTCGACGTCGGCCTGCTTCACCGGCGCGAGCAGTCGCTCGGCGAGGATCGTGACGTCGTCGCCGCTGGTCTGACCACGTTCGACGAACTCGACGAACCCCGGGCATGCCGCGGCGGTGAGTTCCACGTCGACACCCAGCGCCTCGACCTCGCGTTCGTAGGCCCCCGACGAGATGGTGCCGACCGTGCCGATGACACCGATGCG
>CAIXHI010000006.1 GCA_903919215.1 uncultured Acidimicrobiaceae bacterium | reverse complement strand
TGGTGTGCAGAGTGAGTGGATGTACCGCACGGCCGAGGGCGGCGGGTACTTGATGGGGATGGGTTCGCACGATCTGGACTACACGTGTGCGTTGTTCGGTGAGCCCGCGGCGGTGTGCGCCGACCTGCGCAACAGCGTGCCGCAGCGTCCGCGTGCCGACGGTTCGATGCTCGACGTCGATGCCGACGACTCGTCGGTGTTGTTGCTCCGCATGCAGAACGGTATGACCGTCAACATCGCCACCACCGCCATTGCACTGGGTGGCAGCTTCCGCGCATTCGATGCGTTCGGTAGCGCTGGCTCGTTGTCCATCAACAGTGGCGTGATGGGCAACACGGAGACGGTCGTGACGGCGTCGTCCGCAGCCACGGGAACCACCGACGTGTTGCCGTCGGTGCACCGAGCTGCCGCCAGCGGGATTGAGCCGCCCGCTCGTCGAGCGGGGCCGTCGATCCTGTCGCTCGCATTGATGCTGGAGGACTGGCTGCCGGCGTTCGAGGGGAAGCCCGCCGATGTGCCGACCCTCGTGGACGGTCACCGGGTCGCGCGCATCATCGACGCCGCCCGCGCCAGCGCCGCCGGTGCCGGCTGGGTCAGCCTGTAACTGCCCGTAACGACTCGTTCTGGAAAGCCGCAGTCCCGGTTTCCGGGACTGATCCTGCCCAGAAGCCGGGGTCAGGGCATTGCGGCGGCGAGGACGCCGACATCGCCGAGCGAGCGCAGCAGGTCGTTCAAGTGTGTGCACGTGGACGTGCCGCGCAGATCGGTGCGTACGAGCGTGCGGATGTGGGTGGTGGGGTGGCCGATCAGCTTCCATGCGCTGGCGGCGGCCACCGGGCACTCCACCCACGGCAACACTCGCGGGATCGCATCGCACGTGCGCACGACGAGGTCGTCGGCCGCCACCGTGGCGGTGACGGTGTACTCGTGGAGCACGGACTCGTTGCCATCGAGGTCGACATAGGTGTCGCGGAACATCGCTTGCACCAGCAGCTCGTCGGCCGTCACGCCAGGGGAGACGTCGACGAGGCGACGGCGGCGCATCGCGCCGACACCCAATGGGCCGATCTCGTGCCAACCCAGTGAATCATCGGCCGCCTCGACGCGGGTCGCAGGCGGTCCCACCGGGATCGGGATCGCGCCACGCTCGCGGAACGACACCAGCATCGTGCCGTCACTGCGCCACCCGGAGCAGATATCGGCTTTCACCCCGGCGCCTTCTGAGTTCTTGGGCAGCGAGTCGCTGTACAGGTAGGCGTAGCCGGAGATGATCGCCGCCACTGGCAGGTCGTCGAGCAGCAGCGCCAGCGGGGTGGATGCCGCCACCTCGTCGGGGAGTGCTCGGCCCACTGCCTCACGGAAACCCGGCCCGGTGACCAGGCCCAACAATGCCTGGGCGCCGGGGCGGTCGGGGGACGTCCGCAACATCTCTAGCGTGCGCAGTGGTGATGCGCTCGCAACGAGCGTCGCGCTGTCGATCACCTCGGTACTGGCGCCCGTCTCGGGGTCGTGCAGGGTACGCAGATCGCGGGCGGCACCGTCGAGGTACAGCGAGTCGTGCGCGACCCGCATGTCGATGTGGCTGGTACGACGTACCGACCCCGGACGGCGAGCAATCGTTCCCGTGGTGGGCTTGATCATTGCGCTGGGATAGAGGCGCCACTCATCCGAGTTGCTCGTGTTTGACATCGTCGTCAAGAATAGGCAGCTATGCATTTGGCATCACTGGTCGAGATGGTCGAGTCCGGTTTCGACGAGCGCGTGTTGCTCGGCAGCGTCACGGCTCCGGTCACTGGAACTGAGTTCGGGCGTATGGTCCGATCCGGGGCGTCCACCCTCCCGGGGTACACGTCGCTGGTCTACGCCGGCGAGAACCACCCGCTCCTACCAGTCGCGCTGTTCAGTGCCGCGTGGGCCGGGATCCCGTTCGTGCCGGTGAACTACCGCCTCGAGGACGCGCACCTGATCTCGCTGATCAACCGTCAGCCGGGCGCGCTGGTGCTCGCCGACGAGCACACCGCCGCTCGCCTCGGTGGTATCTCCGAGCCGGTGCAGTTGTTCGACGAATGGCTGATCAACCTGCCCGCCGAGGCGCCGGCCATCGATCCGCCGTTCGACGACGACGAGATTGCCGTGGTGCTCTACACGAGTGGCACCACCTCCGAGCCGAAGGCTGCTCTGCTGCGCCACCGTCACCTCATGGCCTACCTGCTCGGCAGTGTCGAGTTCGGCGGCGCCGGTGAGGACGAAGCCGTGTTGGTCTCCGTCCCGCCGTACCACGTGGCCGGTGTCGCCAACATGCTGTCGAACACGTTCTCCGGTCGCCGCCTGGTGTATCTGCGCCACTTCGATGCCGCCACGTGGCTGAACACCGTGCGCGCCGAAGCCGTCACCCACGCGATGGTGGTGCCGACGATGTTGGCCCGCATCGTCGAGGCGCTCGAGGGCGCCGACGCGGGAGTGCCGTCCCTGCGCTCATTGTCGTATGGTGGCTCGAAGGTCAGCGAGCGCGTGCTCACAGCGGCGCTGCTGGCGTTCCCGAGTACCGGATTCGTCAACGCCTACGGCCTCACCGAGACTGCATCCACGATCGCCGTGCTCGGCCCCGACGACCACCGCGCTGCCATCAGCAGCGACGATCCGGCGATCAAGCGGCGCCTGTCGTCCGCCGGTCAGGTGCTGCCGACGATCGAGGTCGAGATTCGCGACGATATGGAGCAGCTCGTGGCTGCTGGTGAGACCGGCATGATCTACCTGCGCGGCGAGCAGATCTCCGGCGAGTACGCGTCGGGCAGTGTGCTCGACAGCGATGGCTGGTTCTGTACCCGCGACCGCGGGTCGCTGGATGCCGAGGGTTACCTGTTCATCGAAGGCCGCGCCGACGACACGATCATCCGTGGCGGCGAGAACATTGCCCCGGCGGAGATTGAGACCGTGCTGCTCGCTCACCCTGCGGTGCAGGAAGCCTGCGTGGTCGGTATCCCCGACGATGTGTGGGGTCAGCGCATCGTCTCGGCAGTCGTGCTGCGCGCTGGTCAGACGGTGGACGTCGAAGCCCTGCGCGACTACGTCCGTCACGAGTTGCGTGGCTCCAAGACTCCGGACACGATTGT
>CAIXHI010000005.1 GCA_903919215.1 uncultured Acidimicrobiaceae bacterium | reverse complement strand
GGTCACAGATGAAGCACGGGTCAATGCACTGGTCGACGAGTTGCTGGCGAGTTTTCCTCCGAAGCAGGTCAGCGCCATCGAGTTTCTGGGTGCCCAGTTTGATCGCGGTCTGGCCTGGGTGCACTTCGATGAGGGCCTCGGTGGCCTTGGGTTGAACCCGAAGTTGCAGAACGTCATCAACCAACGCATCTACGCCGAGGGCGCACCGAACCCCGTCTACCGCAACCCGATCGGCCACGGTATGTGTGGCCCGACGGTGCACACGTGGGGCAGCGTGGAACAGAAGCAGCGCTATCTGCGTCCGTTGTTCACGGGTGAAGAAATCTGGTGCCAGCTGTTCAGCGAGCCGGGCAGCGGCTCGGACTTCGCTGGCTTGTCGTCGCGTGGCGTGAAGGACGGTGACGAATGGATCGTCAACGGCCAGAAGGTGTGGACCACGCTGGCCCACCTGTCGCGTTGGGGTCTTCTGGTGGTGCGCACCAACCCGGAGGCCGTCAAGCACGCCGGCCTCACCGCGTTCGTCGTCGACATGCATGCACCCGGTGTCGAGGTGTTGCCGCTGCGGCAGATGACCGGCGAAGCGGAGTTCAACGAGGTGTTCTTCACCGACACCAGGGTTCCCGAGCGCGAGATGCTGGGAGCCCCCGGCGACGGTTGGCGCGTGTCGCTCACCACGTTGATGAACGAACGTGTCTCCATCGGTGGCGTCATTCCGCAGCGCGGTTCTGGCGTGATCGCCCCGCTGATGAAGGCCTGGGCTGACGCTCCGGAGTTCCGCAAGGATGCATCGACGCAGGACGATGTGATGAAGTTGTGGAGCCGCGCCGAGGTGCTGCGCCTCACCAACATGCGCGCCAACCAGACCCGCAAGATGGGCGATCCGGGTCCGGAAGGCTCCATCGGCAAGATGGCCTCGGCCACGCTCAACAAGGACATCTATGCAGCACTCGTCAATCTGATGGGTGCCGACGGGATGCTGTACGAGGAGTACACGATGGTGCGCCCGGACAGCGCGATGGAGTACCACTACCCGCAGAAGGCATTCCTGCGTTCGCGGGCCAACTCCATCGAGGGCGGCACCACGGAAGTGATGTTGAACATCCTCGGCGAGCGGGTGCTCGGCCTGCCTGGCGATGTACGCGTCGACCGCGAAGTGCCGTGGACTCAGGTGCCGCGCAACTAGGTCTGCTGGGGCTGATCCGTCCCACAGCGACGTCTGGTCGGCGCGCCCCACTCCACCCCACCGTCTGTATCAGCTTGGTGCGCTCGAACTGGGCAGTTTCGTTCCCGGAAGCCGGGACGAATCCCGCCCAGACGCTGATTTGGGACGATTCCTGCCCAGAAGCCGACACGAGCCGGATGCCCGATAGGTGCGCTCGGGGCGTCAGGCGTACTGGGTGATCAGCAGCCCGAGGAACAGTGCAGCGACGGAGAACACCGCACCCAGCGCGCCGCCGATGGCAAGCGCCGCCTTGCTCTTGCCGCCCGCATGGATGGCAGCGGCAATCCCGGCAATGACCGCGAAGGCGATCTTCAGCAGCACCGTGGTCTGAAAGGCGGACGACATCGTGGTGATGTCGATGTCCATCAGGCTCCACATGCCGGTGATCACCAGTACGCCGAATGCCGGCCATGCCACGCGAGCGAATCCTTGGGCGAGGGTCTTCAACGCCTCGGGGTGGGCGCGGCGCATACCGGGCACGATTCCGGCGACCACGAACTGACCTCCCACCCAGATGGCGGCGGAGATGACGTGCAGGAACAGGCGGAAGGTTTCGGCGGTGGGCGAGAGCATGGGGGCTCAGACTACGAAGAGAGCAGCGTTGCCAGCACATCGCTGGCGGCCAGGCGGCGGTCGTCGAACATCAGCGAACCCTCTGCTGGGCCGCCGGACATGGCTGCCGCAGCGAAACCGATCGCCGACTGCAGGTCGCGAATGTTGCGCGGCGGCGGGAAGTACTCGTCTTCCTCGGTGACCCGCAGATGCTCGACGCCTTCGCGTGGGTTCAGGCGGGCGATGATCGCTTCCACCAGTTCCTCGGGTGCTGATGCGCCGGCGGTGACGCCGACCGTGCCGTGCAGATCGTCGGGCAGTTCCTCGGCGCCGTTCACTCGGAACACCTGCGGGCACCCGGCGGCAATCGCCAGCTTTTCGAGGGCCCGCGTGTTCGACGAGTTGGCCGAGCCGATGACGACGATCGCGTCGCAACGGGGGGCCATGGCCATCAGCGCCGATTGGCGGTTGGTGGTGGCGAAGCACAGGTCGCTGCGGCCCGGCGACCATACCGAGGGGTAGCGCTCGCGCACGGCGATGGCCACACCTTCCCAATCGCGGTGCGACAGGGTGGTCTGTGCGAGCAGGGCGACAGGTTCGTCGAAGTGGGGGAGCGCCGCCACCTCGGCGATGCTCTCGACCCGGCTGATGGAGTCGGGGGCGACGGCCATCGTGCCCACGGCCTCCTCGTGTCCCTCGTGGCCGACGTAGACGATGCGGTACCCCTTGCCGGCGCGCACCTTCACCTCGTGGTGCACTTTTGTCACCAGTGGGCACACCGAATCGACGACGTAGCTGCCTCGGGCACGGGCGGCGGCAACCACTTCCGGGGCCGAACCGTGCGCCGACAACATGATCGGGCGACCTACGGGAACATCGGCGATCTCGTCGACGAAGACCACGCCCTGGGCCTCGAAACGCTGCACGACGATCTTGTT
>CAIXHI010000004.1 GCA_903919215.1 uncultured Acidimicrobiaceae bacterium | reverse complement strand
GCCAGTTCGTCGCAGGACAGGCGCAGGCCGACGACGGCGGTGCCGATGACGCCGCGCACGGCTTCGATCACCTGGCGAGCGAACAGTCCGCGATCCTGACCCCACTCATCGCCGCGCTGGTTGGTGAGGCCGGAGAGGAACTGACGCACCAGGCTGTGCTGTCCGGCATTGATCTCGACCCCGTCGCACCCGCTGTCGACGGCGAGCTTGGCCGCGCTGGCGAAACCGGCGACGACCGCAGCGATGTCGGCGGCCTCCATCCACTTGGGCACCTCGCGCGAGTTCACCTCTGGTACCCGGCTGGGCGCCCACAGCTCGCGCTGGTGGTACGCGCTGCTTCCCTGACCGCCGGCGTGGTCGAGGCCAGCGACGACGAGCGAACCGTGCGCATGCACGGCGGTGGCTATCTCGGCCCAACCTGCGGCCGCCAGCGATGCCAAGGGGGCGCGCTCGTAGGGCCAGTCGCTGTCGTGGACGCTCGCGGCCTCGACCACCACCACGCCACAGCCACCCCGAGCGCGTCGTTCGTAGTAGGCGGTGTGGCGGGCGGTGAAGGTGCGGTCGAGCGCACCGAGGTTGGTGACGTGCGGCCCGAACATCACTCGATTCGGTGCCGTGGCGGCACCCAGGGTGATCGGTTCGAGCAGACGCATGGCGGAGTTACTTCCTGGTGAGGCAGAGCACCGAGATCACCCGGTCGCCCGCGGACTTCACGTACTCGTTGAACTGTGGCATGACGGCGGCCTGCGCAGCGAAAAGGTGTTCGCGATCGGTGGCGGTCATGGGCCGTGACGCTATCCGGGCTACGAGTTCGGTCGCTTCGCCGACAGCTCGGTTCCGTCGAGGAGCCGCTTGATGTTCTCGGTGTGGCGCACCATCACCAGGGCGTTGATCGCCGCGAGCGTCGCGATCTCCCAACCGGGGGCGCCCTTGAGGGCCGTGCCGACGGGCAGTCCGACCATCACGACGATCGAGGCGACGGATGCCTTCTTGGAGACCTTCAACGAGGTGTACCAGAGCACGGCGAGGAGCGGCGCCACGATGGGCTGCAGCACGAAGGCCGCACCGGCCATGGTGGCCACACCTTTGCCGCCACGAAGCCGACGGGTGAGTGGGAACATGTGGCCCAGGATGGCGGCGACGACCATGCCGTAGGCGACCGGCCGGTCGTCGATCAACCAGATGCCGACCGCCGCCGGAATCATGCCCTTCAACCCATCGAGCACGAAGACGAGCACACCCCACGGCTTACCGAATGTACGCGAAATGTTCGATGCGCCGGGGTTGCCAGAGCCGACTTTGGTGATGTCGACACCCTTGCCGCGGGCGATCATCACCGCACTCGGGAACGTGCCGAGCGCGTAGGCAGGCAGCAGGAACAGCCAGATCATCCCGCCCCCTTTCCGTACGCGGCCCATGGCGGTGTGGGCCACCTTAGAGCGTGTGCCGCTGCGGAACTGTGTCCCCTTGGGCCCCTCTGCGGTGTTGCGCGCCCCGCTCGCTGCACGTTCTGGGAAGCCGTGGTCCCCCGGAAACCGGGACTCATCCTTCGCAGAAGCCGACTTGGGACAACTTCTTCCCAGAAACCGGCGGCGATTACGCGGGGACGGGGGTGCGGGCGGGCTTGGTGTGGTCGGGGGTGGGGCGCGGCTTGAAGCTGACACTCACCGGGGTCGACGCTGACTGAGCGCCCAGTTCGGCGAGTGCCACCTCGCCGTCACCGGCCACGCACTCCGGGTCGGGCCCGTCGAGCGGCAATCCGGTGAAGAACTTGGCCGCCATACAACCGCCCTGGCAGGCATCGAACGCACCGCAACTCGCGCAGGCGCCAGCCGACTGTGGTTCGCGCAGCTCGCGGAACAGATCGGACTCGCGCCACACCTTCGCGAACCCGCCCTCGTCGCGCACATTGCCAGCCTTGAAATCGCCATGGATCACGAACGGGCACGCGTACACATCGCCGACGGGATCGACGAGACACACCACTCGCCCTGCACCGCACATGTTGAGGCCGGGCAGCGAATCGCCGAGTGCGTTGAGGTGGAAGAACGAATCGCCCGTGAGCACGTTCTCTCCGTTGGCCATCAGCCAGTGGTAAATCTCGCGCTGCTGGGCGTTCGTGGGGTGCAGATCGTCCCACGTATCCACGCCGCGGCCGCTGGGGCGCAGACGGGTGAGACGCAGCTGAGCGCCGTATGAGTCGGCGAGCGCCTTGAACTGATCGAGTTGCGGCACGTTGTGGCGCGTGGCAACGACGCTGATCTTGAACGGTCCGAAGTTGGCCGCGGCGAGGTTGTCCATCGCCCGTCGCGCCATGTCATAGCTGCCGATGCCGCGGACGGCGTCGTTGGTGGCGGCATCGACACCGTCGAGGCTGATCTGGATGTCGAGGTAGTCCATCGCTGCCAGGCGGCGGGCCTTCTCCTCATCGATGAACGCACCGTTGGTGGAGAACTTCACGCCGATGCCGTTACTGATCGAGTACTCGACGAGTTCGAAGAAGTCGCGGCGCACCATCGGTTCGCCACCACCGATGTTGATGTAGAAGACCTGTAGGTCGCGGAGTTGGTCGAGCACTCCCTTGGCCTCGGCGGTGCTGAGCTCGCGCTCATCGCGCTGCCCGGACGATGAGAGGCAGTGCACGCACTGCAGGTTGCACGCGTAGGTGAGTTCCCACGTGAGACAGATCGGGGCGTCGAGCCCGGTCTTCAACTGGCTGACGAGAGATTCGACGCTCACGGAGCGACCCTTTCCCGAACGACGTCGGAGTGTTGGAGTGAGGCGAAGGCCTTCGAGAACGACGGCCAACGAGTGCGGTCGACCGCACATGCCGCCAGGGTGTCGGCGAGGGTTGCGTGGTTGGCGAGCTCGCGAGCGACCTTGACCATGTCGGGGTGCTTCAGGAACACCAGGCGGCGGTTGCCGTAGTGGTAGGCCAGCGCGCCGAACGGTTCAGGGCGCAGCGCGACCTGCGGATGCAGCTCGAGCGACCGGGTGAGCAGGTCGTCGGGCAGCGGGTGAGCGCTCAGCTCAGTAGACACCGCACATGCCGTCGATGGAGATTTCCTCCACCAACAGCTCTTCCTCTACCTCGATGGACTCGGCGGTGGTGTCGACGATCTCGTTCTCCATTCCGCCGAGACTAGCGGGCCGCACTTGGATTTCGTAGAGCGGGATAGCGATGCGCCTGAGTCCGACGGCGCCTGACTCGCCGCCCCCCTCCGACCGCCGCCGCCCCCCCCTCGCCGCCCGCTCGGCTCTGTGTCGCGGCGGCGATCGCCGGCGATGGAGGCCAGGCCCGCGACACAGAGACGGAAAAGGGGGGTGCGCGAGGGGCGCACGGACATGGCCAGGTGCACGCGGTCCCCACGGTGCGACACCGGTGGTGACCGACGGGTAACCTGCGCGCGGTCAACACGATTTCGACACGACAGTCACGACATCCCGTGGGGGTACACCGGTGAAGACGAAGGCAGCAGTTCTGTGGGAGCGCAACACTCCGTGGGTGATCGAGGAGATCGAGCTCGATCCGCCCAAGGCCGGTGAAGTGCTGGTGAAGATGGTGGCCAGCGGTATGTGCCACAGCGACGAGCACATCGTCACCGGCGACCTCGCTGGCGTCACGCCCGAGCCGCCGGTCATCGGTGGCCATGAGGGCGCGGGCATCGTGTTGGAAGTCGGCCCGGGTGTGTTCTCCGTCGCCCCAGGCGACCATGTGGTCTTCGCGTTCGTGCCGGCCTGCGGGCGCTGCCCGTCGTGCTCCAGTGGGCACAGCAACCTGTGCGACCTCAACGGCATCAGCGGTTACCAGATCTCCGATGGAACCTCCCGTCACCACGCCAAGGGCCAGGATCTGCGCCTCGCCGTCGGCGGCCTGGGCACGTTCTCGCACCATACGGTCGTCAACGAGGCCAGCTGCGTGAAGATCAACCCCGAGTGGCCGCTCGACAAGGCCTGCCTGCTCGGCTGTGGAGTGGTCACCGGCTGGGGTTCCGCGGTCTACGCGGCAGACGTGCAGCCAGGCGACATGGTCGCAGTGGTCGGCATCGGCGGCATCGGTGCCAGCGCAGTGCAGGGCGCCAAGCTCGCCGGTGCCAGCGTCGTCACGGCCATCGACCCGGTGGAGTTCAAGCGCGAGAAGGCGATGGACTTCGGTGCCACGCACACTGCATCGTCGATCGAGGAGGCCCTCGGTCAGCTCGAAGCCGTCACCTGGAACCGTGGCTACGACAAGGTGATCATGACGATGGGTGTGGGCAGCAGCGAGGCCCTCAGCCAGGCGTTCTGGTTGGGTGCCAAGCGCAGCAAGATCGTCGTCACCAACATCCACCCCACCAGCGAGCAGAGCATCGCCATCCCGGCATCGCTGCTCACGCTGCTGGAGAAGTCGCTCGTCGGCTCCATCTTCGGCAGCGGCAACCCGCGTCACGACATCCCCAAGCTGATGGAGCTGTACACCCGCGGTCAGCTCGACCTCGACGGCATGGTCACCACGACCTACCCGCTCGAGGGGATCAACCAGGGCTATGCCGACATGTACGCCGGCAAGAACATCCGCGGCGTGCTCATCTACGAGCACTGATTCGTCACCGATGAGCGCCGCCGCTGCCCTCGTCCAGCGCGTGCTGGGCAGGGTGGTGGGGCGCGCCCGCGAGATCGAGCTCGTCGTCGCTGCACTCGCCGCCGACCGGCACGTGCTGCTGGAAGGCCCACCAGGGACGGGCAAAAGCACGCTGTTGCGCGCCGTCGCTGGTGAACTTGGTGTCGGGTTCGAGTTCGTCGAAGGCAACGCCGAGCTGACCCCGGCCCGTCTGGTCGGCCACTTCGATCCGGCCCGTGTACTCACCGATGGCTACGACCCCGAGGTGTTCGAGGACGGCGCGCTGGTGACGGCCATGCGCGACGGATCGTTGTTGTACATCGAGGAGATCAACCGCATCCCCGAGGAGACGTTGAACGTGCTCATCACGGTGATGAGCGAACGCGAGTTGCATGTTCCACGGCTGGGTCGGGTTGCAGCTTCGCCGGGTTTTCGCCTCGTGGCAGCGATGAACCCATTCGACGCGATCGGCACGGCTCGAATCAGCAGTGCCGTGTACGACCGAGTGTGTCGCCTGGCGGTCGACTACCAGGACGCCTCCGATGAGGCGGCGATCGTGCGTGCTGCGCTGCCCGGGGCAGCGATTCATGACGGTTGGCTGGCCAACGTCGTGGAGGTCGTGCGTCGCAGTCGCACCCATCCCGATGTGCGCATCGGTTCGTCCGTACGCGGCGCGATCGACACCGCCGCTGTGGCTCGCACACTCGGGGAGATGCGCGGGTTGCCGGCACATCATCGTGGTGTGGGCCTCGACGCCGGATTGGTGGCGTTGAGCGGTCGGTTGCGCCTTCGCGAGGGTTGTGCACGTACGGCCGAGGACATCGTGCGTGAGCTGTGGCAGCAGGTGTTCGTCGACGACGGCGACTCAGAGCCCGATGACGCGTCGGGAAAAGTGAACGCCCCGACGGGGGCGACTCCCGCTCGCTGACGTCTCCACCGCGGGCCAAGGAGGGCAACGAGGCCGACGCGGAGGTGGCCAAAGCGAAACGCCGAAGTACGTCGCGACGCGAGTTGGCCCAGCATCCGACGTTCGAGCAGATCTCCCCAGAGGTGGGGGAACTTGACGAGGACGAGTTGTCGGGAGCCATGGCAGCAGACCCTGACGCGACGCTCGCGCTGTTGGCCGACCTGGTAGGCGCCACCGATGAACGGTTGCGGGCACTCGCTCGGCAGTTGGCCGGCAGGTTGTTCTTCGATATCGCGCAGCGCGGCCCGACGCGCTCGCGTGGGATCGGTCGTCTGCAGGGGATGCCGTATCGGCCTGACGGCGGGGATCTCGACATCGATGCCAGCATCGACGCCATCGCCGAGGGTCGTGCTGGCATGATCGACGCCGAGCGACTCCGCGTCCGCGGGTGGGTGCGCCCCTCCACCGCGATGTGTCTGATGGTGGATCGCAGCGGATCGATGGGTGGTCGTCCACTGGCCACCGCAGCACTGGCGGCGGCGGCAGTGGCCACACGGTCGCCCGCCGACTACAGCGTGCTTGCGTTCGGCAAGGACGTCGTGGTCGCCAAGAGCCAACTCACGCCGAAACCGGGTGACGCCGTCGTCACCGACATCCTGTCGCTGCGCGGCTTCGGCACGACGGATCTTGCCTCGGCCTTGCGTGCCGCTGGCGAACAACTGGCACGTAGCCATGCTGGGCGCAAGGTTGCGGTGCTGTTGAGCGATTGTCGCTCCACGGTCGACGGCGACCCGATGGTCGCAGCACAGGCGCTCGACGAGTTGGTGATCATTGCCCCGGAAGAGGACTGCGCCGAGGCGTTCGCGTTCGCCACCCGGTGCGGTGCCAGGTGTCTGACCGTGTCGGGTCCGTCGGCGGTGGCCGAGGTGGTGTCGCGAGCGCTCGAACGAGCGTGATCAGCAGTCGACGTTCTTCGGCGGCAGGATGTCGCCGACGCCGTTCTCCAGCGGTGTGCCCGCGATCGTGGTGGTGCTGCCAGGTCCGGTCGTGCCAGGTCCGGTCGTAGTGGTGTCGAACACTTGGTCGGGAGCGCCGGCCAGTGGAGCCTTGCCCTGGAAGATCGCAAGAATCGCCTTCATGTTCTTGCCTGCGATCTGCGGCAAGCGCACGGAGCTGCCTCCCTGTGTGGAGCCGACACTGTCCACCTGATAGGTGCGGATCGTGTCGGGGGCGACATCGCGCATGACGCCGGCGAAGCGCAGCATGTCGTCGACCGTGAAGCCTTGCTCGGTGACGATGTCGTTCTGTAGCGACGCGATGAGGGCTCGCGCCACAGCGGGATCGAACAGACCCTTCTTCAATGCCGTCTTCAGCACTCTCCGCAGGAAATCTTGCTGGCGCGAGATGCGACCGAAGTCGGAGGCGCGGTCCTCGTGCACCTTGCCTTTTTCGTCGACCCACTTGAGGTGACGTGAGCGTGCGTAGGCGAGGGCTTCGTCGCCGCTGAACGTGTGGCAGAACGGAAGCGTTTCCCCAGCAGCAGGTGCGACATCGAGGCCGACATTGCGGTCCACGATCGGGTGATCGAACGGTACGGCCACGCCACCGACACCGTCGACGATGCGCTTGAACGCGCAGAAGTCGACCTGGATGTAGTGATCGATGACGACGCCGAAGTTGTCGTACAGGGTCTGCTGTAACAGCGTGTAGTCGTCCTTGACATAGGCCGCGTTGATGCGGTTCTTGCCCTTGCCGGGGATCTTCACCCACAGGTCGCGGGGGAACGACAGGATTGCTGCGGCGTGTGTGCTGGGGTCGACGCGCATCACCATGATCGTGTCGCTGCGGCTGCCGATGTTGGCCCGGGAGGGGTCGGCGGCACCTGCCCACGGCGAGTTGGGTTCGACGCAGGCGTTCGCATCAGAGCCAGTGATCAGGAAGTTCTGGGCGGCTGGGTCGGCGGGAGGGAATGTGGCGTCGGGTGCCTGGCTTGTGGTGGCGTTGCCGGTGTCGTCAGTGCTGACCTGCGTGGCTGGCACTGTCTGCACCGTGGTTTGCACGGCGACTTTGTCGGTCTGCAACCTGCCGTCGAGCTGATCCTTGCCGTAGATGAGCGCTGCGGCGCCGACGAGACAGGCGAGCACGACGACGATGTTGAGCGTCAG
>CAIXHI010000003.1 GCA_903919215.1 uncultured Acidimicrobiaceae bacterium | reverse complement strand
CTGCCTCCCTCGTGAGCACCAATCGCGTCCGCATCGTCACCGACTCGGCGTGCGACCTCCCCCAGGCCGTCGCCGACGAACTCGGGATCGAGATCGTCCCCCTCACCATCCGCATCGATGGTCACGAGTACGTCGACCGTGCCGACCTCAGCACGACCGAGTTCTGGGCCAAGTGCGGCACCTCGCCCACACTGCCCGAGACCGCCGCGCCGTCGCCCGGACAGTTCGAAGTGACCTACCGCAAACTCGCCGCTGAGGGTGCCACGAGCGTCGTCGCGATCAACCTCAGCGCTGGCCTGTCGGCCACGATGCAGTCGGCCGAACTCGCCTCGCGTGCAGTCGCCGGCGACATGCAGGTCACCGTCGTCGACAGTCAGCAGGTCACGCTCGGCCAAGGTCTCATCGTGCTCGACTGTGCACGTCTGGCCAAGGAAGGCGCCGACCACGCCACCATCGTCGCCCGCGCCAACGACCTCGCTGGCCGCACGAAGGTGTGGGGCGCACTCGACACGCTCGAAAACCTGAAGAAGGGTGGTCGCATCGGCGGCGCCAAGGCACTGCTCGCCTCGGCCCTCGCGATCAAGCCGATCATCGAGGTGCGCGACGGCAAGGTCGAGCAGGGCGGCAAGCAGCGCACCCGCAGCAAGGCCTTGGCGTTCCTGGTCGACACGCTCGTCGCCGCCGGTCCCGTGGAACACCTCAGCGTGCTCCAGGCAGACTGCTCCGACGTCGATGCCTTCGTCGCCATGCTGCGCCCCCACTACTCGGGAGAGATCATGGTCGGCGACATCGGACCGGTCGTCGGCAGCCACACCGGCAGGGGCACCATGGGCATCGCGTACGCGATCGTCCGCTGATTGCCGACCGATTGCCGAACTCTCGAACCATTGCCCCACTATCGTCGGGGAGCGGACATGTCTGCCTCACTACCAGGCGCGAGCACCGCGTCATTACCTCCCGCGATCCTCGCCCAGCGTTACCGCTTGGAACGACGGCTCGCCCAAGGAGGCATGGCCGAAGTATGGCTGGGCACCGACCTCTCGCTCAGTCGTCAGGTTGCCGTCAAACTGCTGAAGCCGGCGTTGGCTGCCGACCCGATCGTCGTCGAACGTTTCCGTCGTGAGGCCATTGCCGTCGCGCAGTTGAGCCACCCGAACATCGTTGCCGTCTATGACGCGATCGACGACACGATCAGCGGTGAACGACGCCAGGCCGTGGTGATGCAGTTGGTCAACGGCAAGAGTCTGCGCCAACTACTCGATGAGCAGAAGCGACTCAGCCCCGACCTGACGATGCACATCGGAGCGTGCGTGGCCGCAGCCCTCGACTGTGCCCACCACGCCAACCTGGTGCACCGCGATGTGAAGCCGGGCAACATCATGATCACTCCCGATGGTCGAGTTCTGCTCACCGACTTCGGGATCGCCAAGGGTCTGCACGGCGGCAACGACGAAGACCTCACCAGTCCCAACGTGATGATGGGCACGGCCAAGTACCTCTCGCCCGAGCAGGTGCGCGGTCGCAAACTCGACGGTCGCGCCGACCTGTACTCGTTGGGTCTCGTGCTCTACGAGTGCTTGGCCGGCCGGGTGCCGTTCCTTGGCGAGACCGACGCCGACACGGCGTTGGCCCGCCTGAATCGCGACCCGACCGACCTCACCCGCCTGCGCCCCACCATGCCAAATGGGCTGGCACCCCTGATCCATCGGTTGTTGGCACGCAAACCCGACGACCGTTACGCCAGTGGTGCCGACGTGCGCAACGAACTGCAGCGCATCCAGGCCCAACCGCGCCGAGACCTCGACGAGACCGGTCGCAGCATCAGCGGTGGAATCGCCACCGACGTCACCCGCCAACAGACGCCATCACGCGGCCGCACGATGCCGGTGACGGGACCACTCAACAGTGCATCGGGCAACGGGTCACCTGCCCCGAGCCGCCAACCCACGCCGGTCAGCGGGTACCAGCCGGTGCGCGCCGGGCGACCAGCCGGTGCGCCGGTCCGTGCCGACCGCACGCCGCCGGCGACGGCACGCCCGCGGCAACAGCCGAATCGAAAGTTTGAGCACAGCAACAAACCGTCGATGGTGGTGGTCGGCGGGTTGTTGCTGATCGCGTTCGTTGTCGGCCTCGTGCTGTGGGTGACGATGAGTAACGACAACTCCGACGGTCTGCAGCAAAGCATCACCACCTCCCCGATTGCCGATGTGCTTCCGCAGCAGGCGACCACACTCCCGCCCGTGGCCGCGGCCACCGTGCACACCTTCGACCCCGATGGCGACAAGGAAGAGAACGACGATCGCGTCGGCCTCGCCACCGACCACGACCTCGCCACCGCCTGGACCACGCTGTGCTACGACTCGCAGTACCTCAATGGCAAACGCGGTGTCGGCCTGGTGATGGATCTCGGCGCAGCGCGCACCGGCACGTTCACCGCCGCGATCGGCAGCGCCCCCTACCAGGTGCAGATCTTCGGCGCCCCCGACGGCAGCCAACCCACCAAGTTCAGCGAGTGGGGTTCGGCGGCCAAGAAGTTCAGTGGCCAGGACGCCACCACACTGTCGTACACGTTCAGCACCGCGGTGCGGTACGTGTTGGTGTCGTTCCAGGAGATCGCCCCCGACAGAGGGTGCACCAAGAACCCCTATCGCGGCTCGATCCAGGAGATCAGCTTCAGTAGCTGACCGGTGGCGTCCGCTCACGCACGAGCCGGTTCGGCAACTAACCTCACGATATGCCTGCGCCGATCGATGACCGAGCGCTCGTCACCGCAGCACAGGGTGCAGATCGCGATGCGCTCGAGCAACTACTGCGGCGACACCACGACCGCATACGCGCGGTGTGCCGCCGGATCACCGGCAACGATGCCGACGCTGCCGACGCCACCCAGGAGGCATTGATCCTGATCGTGCGCAATCTGGGTTCATTCGATGGCCGCTCATCGTTCGGGACTTGGGTCTACCGGATTGCCACCAACGCCAGCCTCGACGAACTCCGTCGCCGTCGCCGTCGACCGATACTCGCCGGCCGCAACCGCGAACCTGATCGCCGCGTCCCGACCGAACCGGTCGATGTCCATTCGCACCAGCATCCTGATCGCATCGCCGACCGTCTGGCGCTCGACACAGCGTTGATGTCGCTCCCTGAGGACTTCCGCGTGCCCGTGGTGTTGCGCGACGTCGGCGACCTCGACTACGCGGAGATCGCGCACGTACTCGACGTACCGATCGGCACTGTGAAGAGTCGCATCGCCCGCGGCCGTTCCATGCTCGCCGCCCAGATTTCCCGAACGACCGGGAACCAGACCGGACCGAACGACCGTCCAACGCACACTTCCTGACGAGCTGATGATGACTGACCACCTGCACCCCGACACCGAACCCACCAACGAGGAAACGCTCGCGAGTGCATTCGTTGACGATCAGGTCACCCCCGAGGAAGCAGCGTTGGTGCAGGCAACCTCGAACATCCAGGCCATGGCGCTGTCATACCTCACGCTCCGCGCCGAGTTGGCCGATACCGGCACCAGTGAACCTGCTGCTCGAGATCTCGCCGTCAACGCGGCGCTCGCCGAGTTCGACGCACTCGCCGCCGTTCCTACCACTGCAACCGCGGTGGTACACCTGTCCACCCGCCGGCAGTGGCCCACACGCGTGCTCGCCGCTGCTGCCGCAGTTGCCCTTCTCGGTGTCGCCGGTGTGGTCGTCTTCGGTGGCAACGATCGGAACTCGCAGGACAACACTGCCTCCCGCTCGGGCGACACCGCCGTCGCCGCCGAATCACAGGATGTTGCTGGCGGCGCAGCACCTTCCACGATCGGTGCCATCAACGGCTCGGCCGACTACGCCGCCGTCATCGACACGCCGCAGCAACTGCACGACCTCGCCGCACCCCCTGCGGCGACACCGACGGCCCTCACCACCGACGAGAATGCAACGTCCGCACCAATCGACGCGAAGTACACCACCCCTGGGAGTCAGTGCCTCAGCACCACGCAGGTGTTCCTCGCCAGCATCGTGTACCAGGGTTCGCCGGCGATCGCCGCACGCGATACCGTCACCGGCGTGACGCAGGCGATCGACGAGCAGTGCAGAGTGCTCGTCGAGGTTGCTCCGTAGGCGGATGTCCATGCGGGTCGCCCTGCTGATCGTCACTGCTCTCACCGCTGCCGCCGATTGGTGGTCTCGCCTCGCAGACCGCCAACGTCTGGAGTCGTGGACCAAACCGGCCACCACGGTGCTGGTGATCGGCCTGGCGTTGGTGAGCGGCGCTCCCGGCAGTCAGATCGCCGTGGCCGTTGTTGCCCTCGCACTGTGCCTCGCGGGTGACGTCGCGCTGATGCCGGTGGTCGACAAGTTCGTGGTCGGTCTGGGATCGTTCCTCCTCGGTCACGTCGTGTTCATCGTCCTCTTCGTCCAGTACGGCCTCGACGCGCCACGGTTGGCGGGGGTTGCCATCCTGTTGGCTGCGGTGCTGGTCATGTCGATCGGCAACATCATCGTTCGCGGTGCGGCAACTCAGGAAGCAGCGCTGAAGGCTCCGGTCACCGCCTATCTGCTCGTGATCTCCGCCATGACGGCGTTCGGCTGGGCCACCGGGAAGCCCTGGGTGATCGTCGGCGCCACGTTGTTCGTCATCAGCGACTCGATCCTCGGGTGGCGTCAGTTCGTGCGCACACGCCCATGGATGGCGGTGGCAGTCATGGTCACCTACCACGGGGCCATCGCCTCGCTCGCCATCAGCCTCTGGTAGCCGGTCGGGATAGGCTCCAGCGCATGCCGGGCAATCCGTTCACCGACCCCAACTGGGCACCCCACCTCGCCGACACGATCGAGCGCACGGTGGTCAAAGTGCGCAGCGTCACCACCGACAACGCTGTGAAGGTGTCGCGAGCCATCGTCTTTGGCGTGCTCGTCGTCATCTGCCTGTTGGTGGCCGCTCCCCTCGCCACGATCCTGTTCGTTCGTTTCGCCCAGGTGGTGCTCAGCCGCATGACCCGCACCGACCATCCCACCACGGTGTGGTTGTCGTACCTCATCACCGGTGGCCTGATGATGATCACCGGTTTCATCATGCTGCGCCTGCGCCACTCCAAGGGTGAGGCGGCGTGAGCCACCATCCGGTCCTCATCATCGGCTCGGGTCCCGCCGGCCTCACCGCGGCGATCTACACCGCCCGCGCCAACCTCGTTCCGTTCGTCATCGAAGGTGAGCCCAGCAGCACCAGCGATCAGCCCGGTGGCCAGTTGATGCTCACCACCGAAGTCGAGAACTTCCCCGGCTTCCCCGAGGGCATCATGGGCCCCGACCTGATGATGCGCTGCCGCGAACAGGCTGCTCGCTTCGGTGCCGAGTTCCTCACCGCCAAGGCAACGGCAGTGGACTTCAGTGCTCGTCCGTTCAAGGTGTGGGTACGCGACGAACTGCACACCGCCGATGCGATCATCGTGTCCACCGGTGCGCAGAGCCTGATGCTGGGCCTCGAGGCCGAGCAACGGCTGCTGGGCCATGGTCTGTCCACGTGCGCCACATGCGACGGATTCTTCTTCCGCGGACACGAGATTGCTGTCGTCGGCGGTGGCGACAGCGCCATCGAAGAAGCGACGTTCCTCACCAAGTTCGCCTCCAAGGTCACCATGCTCGTGCGCCGCGACGTGTTGCGTGCCTCGAAGGTGATGCAGGATCGAGCGAACAACAACCCGAAGATCGAGATCCGCTGGCACTCGGTGGTCGATGATCTGCTGGGCACCGACAAGCTCGAAGGTGCGGTCGTGCGCAACGTGCAGACCGGTGCCGTCGAGACGCTTGCGGTCACCGGCCTGTTCGTGGCCATCGGCCACCGACCGAACACCGATCTGTTCAAGGGCATCCTCGACATGGAGGACAACGGTTACCTGATCACCAAGCCAGGTTCGTCCTACACCAACATCGAGGGCGTATTCGCCTGCGGTGACGTGCAGGACCACACCTACCGCCAGGCGATCACCGCTGCTGGGTCTGGATGCATGGCTGCGATCGACACCGAACGCTGGCTGGAAGCGGTCGGGCATACGCACTGAGCAGGGTCGCTGCCCCGGCAACGGGCTGTAGCTCACCCTCTCGATGCGACAGCGATAGCATCACGGTTCCGAAGCGAAAGGACCCGCCATGGCCGACGGAATTGTCATACTCACCACGTCCACCTTCGACGAGACCGTCGCCAGCAGCGACAAGCCGATCGTGGTCGACTTCTGGGCCGAATGGTGTGGCCCGTGCAAGCTCATCGCCCCCATCCTGGGTGAGATCGCCACCGAGCAGCCCGGTATCACCATCGCCAAGGTGAACGTCGACGAGAACCCGGACATCGCGATGCGCTACAACGTGATGAGCATCCCCACCCTGCTCGTCTTCGACAAGGGCGATGTCCGCAAGCGTCTTGTGGGCGCGAAGGGCAAGGGCCAACTGCTCCAGGAGCTGAACGAATTCCTGCCTACTTCCCGCTGACTCCCGGTCAGCGCGGCGAGGCCATTCGCGATCTGCAACGCCGCCTCAGCGCCGCCGGGCATGTACCCGCCGCGGGTGCTGAGGCGGGCAGCTACAGCGCGCCCACGGAGGCCGCCGTGCGCGCGTTCCAAACCGCCCGCGGCCTGCATGCGGACGGTGTCTGCGATGAGACCACCTGGACAGCGCTGGTGGAAGCATCGTGGCGATTCGGTGACCGGCACTTGGTGCTGACCCTGCCCAATCTGCGTGGTGATGATGTGGCCGAACTGCAGTCCCGATTGGCGCGCCTTGGGTTCGACTGCGGTCGCGTGGACGGGATTCTTGGGCCGCGCACTGCGCAGGCCCTGGCCGACTTCCAGTCCAACTGCGGGTTGATCGCCGACGGTATCTGCGGGCCGGAGACCGTCCGCACCATCGACCGTGTGAGTAGCCAAACCGGGGACGGCCCAGGGGTCGCCACTGTGCGCGAACGCGAACGTCTACGGGCCGGCTTTGGCTCGGTCGCCCATTGCCGCGTCGTCCTGGGTCAGTTCGGAGGGCTCAGCACCCTCACCCGCACGTTGTCGCGAGAGTTCCGCCAGTTGGGGGCCACAGTGATGCCACTCGACGAACCAGATCCGGTCGCGCAGGCGTTGGCGGCCAACCATTTCGGCGCACACGCCTACCTCGGCTTCCAGAGCCACCCCGACCCGATCGCCACTGCGTACTACTACAAGGTGCCCACGTTCGAGTCCGTCGGCGGACGGGCGCTGGCTGAGGCACTGGTCAACGAGTTGGCGGCCGTGCCCGCGATCGAGCACCTTGCACCCATGGCGTGCGGGATGCGGCTGCCGGTGCTGCGCGAAACGCGTATGCCCGCCGTGCTGCTGACTATCGGACCGGCACGGTTGGCGACCGACGCCACGGCGCAACTCACGAGTGCGGTACTGCGCGCCCTCGACCTGTGGATCTTACGCACAGGTTGAGGTGTTATCCACAGTAGTATCCACAGTTGTGAGTAACCCTCATGCGGAGCTTCTCTGCCAAATATGGACGCTGGGTAGTCACCCTACTGCAGTTCACCACTCTGCGTGGTCATATGGTGATAAATGCGCTCCAGGTCTTCCAGATCGGCGAACTCGATCACGACCTTGCCCTTGCTCGTCCCCATAGTGACACTCACACGTGTGGACAAATACTCGGCCAAGAGTTGTTCGAGTTCCAGCAAACCGGGGGGCCGCAGTCGAGTGGCCGGGGTCAGTCCAGCCCCATCCTGTACCTCGCGGGTCGGTGCCGCAGGCTCGGCTGCCTCAGGGGCCGCTCCTCCACGATCGCGCACCGCCTCTTCCAGCATGCGCACCGACCAACCCTCCGCCGCCGCCCGACGAGCCAACTGCTCCTGGAACGCACGATCGGGTGAACCGAGCAACGCGCGAGCGTGGCCAGCAGTGAGCCGCCCGTCCGCCAGCAATGCCTGAATGGCCGCCGGCAACGAGAGGAGTCGCAACGTGTTGGTGATCGCCGAGCGACTCTTGCCCACACGCGAAGCGATCTGCTCATGGGTCAGCGAGAAGTCTTCGACCAACTGTTGGTAGGCCGAGGCCTCTTCCAGCGGCGTCAGGTCCTGACGATGCAGGTTCTCGACCAACGCCCGCTCGACCGAGCCCAGTTCGTCAGTGGTGCGGATGATTGCAGGGACCACCGCCAAGCCAGCGCGGCGCGCCGCCCGCCATCGGCGCTCACCGGCGACGAGCTCGTACTGCCCGTTCTCCAATGGTCGCACCAGAATCGGCTGCAGCACACCGATCTCGCGCACCGAGGCCGCGAGTTCCGACAACGACTCCTCGTCGAAGTGCACACGGGGTTGGTGCGGGTTGGGAACGACGCTCCCGACTGGAATCTCCTCCAGCCGCGGCTGATCGCTCGCCGCTACACCACTGACATCTGAAGGAATCAGTGCCCCCAAACCCTTACCGAGTCCGCTCTGCCGGGCCACCGCTCACCTCCTTGGCGACACTGCGGTAGGCAGTGGCACCCTTAGAACCAGAATCAAATGTGATGATCGACTGACCGTACGACGGCGCCTCTGACAGCCGCACCGTTCGCGGCACGACAGTCCTGCACACCTTGTCACCGAAGTGCTCACGCACCTCCCTGACCACCTGATCGGCCAACTTGGTGCGTGCGTCATACATGACACACACGATCGTGCTGACCTCCAGCGTCGGATTGAGGTTGCGCTTGACGAGGTCGACGTTGCGCAACAGTTGGCCGAGGCCCTCCAACGCGTAGTACTCGCATTGGATCGGCACCAGCACCTCACGGGCCGCGTTGAGACCATTCACCGTCAGCAAGCCAAGTGAGGGCGGGCAGTCGATCAACACGTAGTCGTAGTCGTCGAGTACCGCATCGATCGCGCGGCGTAGCCGATTCTCACGACTGAACGCCGGCACCAACTCGATCTCTGCGCCGGCGAGATCAAGACTGGCGGGGGCGACGAACAAGTTCTTGACCGCGGTGGGTTCGACGCAGTTCTCCAACGGAGCTTCGTGCATGATTACGTGGTACATGGACGTGTCCAGGCCACGGTTCTCGATACCGAGACCGGTCGAGGCATTTCCCTGGGGGTCGAGGTCGATCACCAGGGTGCGGTAGCCCAGCTCAGCGAGGCATGCACCCAGGTTGACAGTGGTGGTGGTCTTGCCCACCCCGCCCTTCTGGTTCGCGATTGCGATCACACGGGGGAGAGGGCGACGGCCTGAGGCATCTGCAGTCATTCAGGAGCTCCTGCACGCCCGCACAGTGCAGGCGAACAACGGCAGGATAGCCGAAGACTGCACCGCTGGCGGGGATCCTGGAATGTTCCACGTGAAACACGGAGGCAGCGCCTGATCCGTCCCGCACACACCCGAAAGGATGTTTCACGTGGAACATCAGCGCCGTTCGAAACGGCGTATCCCCTGCTCACGGCCAAGATCCTGGAGACCGGTGAGCTCCAGCACAGTGGGCAACCAGCGATCCACTTCATCGGTCGGCGGTTCACTGACGATCAGCACCCCACCTGACAGGAGCAGGGCACCGGCCCACTGGGCGGTGATCGCCGGAGCTGCAAAGCTGCGGGCGGTGACGACATCGAACGAGTTCGGCTCCGCCTCCGCCACCACCCGTACGTCATCACTCACCACCGTGACGCGCTCGGTCAATACCAACGAGCGCACGGCACGCAACAACAGATCGGCCCGACGCGTACGACGCTCCACCAATGTCACCTGCAGCCACGGGCAGCGCATCGCGACCACCAGGCCGGGAAGTCCACCGCCGGAACCAAGGTCCACCAACCGACGGGCCTCCGCCGGCACCGCGGCCGCAAACTGATCTGCGTGCGCAATTGCAACGGGGAGCGATCGTTCACCGATCGCTCCCCGTTCTGCGATGGCAGCCAAGGCCGCCTCAAGTGCAGTGTCGTCAGTCATTCGCCGGAGCGATGACCACCCGACGGAACGGATCGTCACCCTCAGAACGGGTGGCAATCCCTTCGGCCGCGGACAGCGTGTCGTGAATG
>CAIXHI010000002.1 GCA_903919215.1 uncultured Acidimicrobiaceae bacterium | reverse complement strand
CGCCGGGCTTGAGCACCTGCTGGTAGGCCTGCACCGCCTCCTCGTTCTGGTTGTTGGAGGCCATCGGTCGCGCACTCGACCAGAAGGCGTCGCTCATCCGCATCCCGGGCGACCGTTCGGCCAGCCTGCGTGCGGCACTGCGTCAGGCCAGCGGCGACGGCGAGACGCTCGATGTCGGCAACGCCGAACTGCATCGCCTCACCACCCCGGTCTCGCTCGACAAGACGATCGGCGACGACGGCGACGCCACGCTCGGCGACTTGATGGCGAACGGCGACGGCACCCCTGAGGATGCCGTGATGTCGATGGTCGACAACGAACTGCTCGACGAACTGCTCGGCACCCTCGACAAGCGGGCTCGCTACGCCGTCGAGGCTCGCTTCGGTCTGCTCGATGGTGAGCGCAAGAGCTTCCGCGAAGTCGGCGAGAACCTGGGCGTCACCGCCGAGGCCGCTCGTCGCCTCGTCAGCCGTGCGGTGGCAGGTCTGCGTGAAGACGCAGTGCGCATCCTCGCCGTCTGATCTCGGACATCAGAGTTTCCTCACGAACGCCGCGGCTCTCGGGCCGCGGCGTTTGCAATTCCCGTAGGCTGCACAACGTGGCAAAAGCGTGGACACCCACTTCCTGGCAGGCGTTCCCTGTCAATCAGCAGCCCGAGTGGCCTGACCAAGGCGAACTCGACCGTGCGCTGAAGCAGATCGCGTCGTATCCCCCACTGGTGTTCGCCGGCGAGGCTCGTTCACTCCAGGCGTCGCTCGCCCAAGTGTGCGCCGGCAACGCGTTTCTCCTGCAGGCTGGCGACTGCGCAGAAAGCTTTGAAGAGTTCTCGGCGAACAACATCCGTGAGAAGTTGCGCGTCATCTTGCAGATGTCGGTCGTGCTCACCTATTCGCTCGGTGTGCCGGTGGTGAAGGTCGGGCGTATCGCCGGTCAGTTCGCCAAGCCACGGTCGAGCAACATGGAGAAGGTCGGCGACATCGAGTTGCCCAGCTTCCGCGGCCACATCGTCAACAGCGATGCGTTCACCGAGTCCGCCCGCACCCCCACCCCCGACCGCCTGGTGCAGGCCTACAACCAGTCGGCCGCCACGCTGAACCTGCTGCGTGCCTTCACCAAGGGCGGTTTCGCCGACCTCAGCCGGGTGCACGCCTGGACACAGGAGTTCGTCGCCAGCAGCCCAGAGGGGCAGCGCTACGAGCAGATCGCCAGCGAGATCGACCGCGCACTGAAGTTCATGCGTGCCTGCGGTGTCGACACAGAGTCCAACCACAGCCTGCACGAGACGAACGTCTACACCAGCCATGAAGCACTGCTCCTCGGCTACGAGGAGGCGCTCACCCGTCAGGATTCCTTGACCGGCGCGTGGTACGACTGCTCGGCGCACATGCTCTGGATCGGCGAGCGCACCCGCCAACTCGACAGTGCCCACATCGAGTTCCTCCGCGGCGTCGGCAACCCGCTGGGCTGCAAGGTCGGCCCCACCACCGACGCCGAGTACGTGCTCGAACTGTGCGAGAAGCTCAACCCGGCTCGCATTCCCGGCCGCCTCACGCTCATCAGCCGCATGGGCGCCGACAAGGTGGAAGACGCACTACGGCCGCTGCTGCGGGCGGTCCGCGACTCCGGTCACCCAATCGTGTGGGCCTGCGATCCGATGCACGGCAATACGGTCACCAGCGCTGGCGGTCGCAAGACACGTGTCTTCGACCGGATCTGCGCCGAGATCGACGGCTTCGTGCGGGCACACAAGGCCGAGGGAACGTGGCCGGGCGGTATCCATGTCGAGCTCACCGGCGACGACGTCACCGAATGCACCGGCGGCGCGGACAACATCCTCGACAGTCAGCTCGACGATCGCTACCAAACGGTGTGCGACCCGCGTCTCAACGGTCGCCAGAGCCTCGATCTGGCGTTCACTGTGGCCGAGAGTCTCCGCTCAACCGGGCTTGCCTGAACCACGTATGCGGGCGCTAGCCCTCACTACGGCATGGCCTGTCGCCAACGTTGCGGCGGCGGTCGTATTGCCCGACGGAAACGTCGCGACCATCGGCGACACCGCCCGCCCGTACCGCATCGCATCTGTGGCCAAGATGCTCGTCGGCTGGACCATGCTCGTCGCCGTTGAGGAAGGCACTGTGCGCCTCGACCAGCCGGCCGGACAGGAAGGCTGCACGCTGCGCCATCTGTTGGCGCACACCGGCGGGTATGCCTTCAGTGGGCGGGTGCCGATTGCTGCACCCGGGCTACGTCGCAACTACAGCAACACCGGTATCGAGCTGGCGGCGCAGCTCCTGGCCGATGCCGCCGGGATGCCTTACGCCGACTACCAATACGAGGCTGTGCTCGAGCCATTGGGTATGACCGCGACCGTCGTCCACGGCTCACCAGCGCATCAGGTGTCCAGCACGGTCGACGACCTCGTGCGGTTCGTGCACGAACTGCGCTCACCGACGCTCATCAGCCGCGAGAGTGCCCTTGCGTACCGCAGCGTCCAGTTCCCTGGGCTACCAGGCCTGGTACCCGGCGTGGGTTCCTATCCCGATTGTCAGTGGGGGCTGGCCACCGAGATTCGCGGCACGAAAGATCCCCACTGGACGGGTCGGCGGAACTCGCCGGGCACGTTCGGACACTTCGGTGGATCGGGTACCCTCCTGTGGGTGGATACGGGGGCGCACGTCGCATGTCTGGCGCTGACCGACCGATCATTCGATGAGTGGTCGGCAGAGGCACTCGTGTGCTGGCCTGGACTCGCCGACGCCGTGCTCGATGAGGTCGCCACCACCGAGGGCACGCCATGACCTTCTCCCCGGGTGACCGCGTGCGCTACGAGTGCGAAGGTGACGACGGTTTGCCCCTCGTGCGGTACGGGTTCATCGGGGGTGTTGCCGGCAGCTCCGGACCGGTCGTCGTGATGCTCGACGGCGAACTCGGCGGCGACGTGGTGAATGAGTCGCAGGTGCAGCCGGTCACGGTCACCACCGTCGAACTGCTGTTGCACGGCACGGACCTGATCGATGAACCGGAACTCCGACGCGGCCTGGTCTCGCTGTGGAGCGCAGAGGCGGACACCGCCGGTCTTGACGTCGATGCGCTGAATCTCTACGGCGACGGCGAGTGCGACTCGCCCGGCGGGTGGTGCCTGGCCGAACTGATCGCCGGCGGCGACCGCTACGTGCTGCGCGCTGTGCAGTTACCACACGAATCGGAGATGGTGCGGATCCGCGCCGAGCACGTGTGAGCCGCCGCGTCCCCGGCTGGTACCCGCTCCTCATCGCCACCGCCAGTGTCGGCATTGCCAACAGCGTCGTCTTCTCGCTGCTCAGCAACCTCCAGGACGAGTACGGGTTCAACGACGCGGGTCTTGGTCTGATCGCTGGGTCGGGCTTTGTAGTCGGCCTCGTCGGCCAGGTGCTGCTCGCACCACTCGCTGATCACGGCCACTCCAAACGGTTGCTCCTCGCGGGCCTCGGCACCGCGGTACTTGGCAGCGTGATGTTCGCGCTGGCCGGATCGCTGCTCACACTCGTCCTGGCACGAATGATCGTTGGGCTGTCCAACAGTCTGTTCGGCCCGGCCGCGCGGGCAATCGTGATCAGCATCAGCCCCGACAACATTCCGCAGCGCCTTGGATCGTTGACTGGCATGGAACTGGCGGGGTTCGTCACCGGACCGGTTGTCGGCGGCATGCTCGTGGGTCCGTGCGGGTTGCGCACACCCTTCCTCGTCGCTGGCGGCTTCGCTCTGGCCGCAATGCTGATGCTTGCCCCACGAGCACTCCCCCAACCACCACGCGACACGGAGCGCCGGATGGCCTTCGACTTGCTGCGCCTGCCACAGATTCGCGCCGCCGTGTTCATGTGCGTCGCACTGTTCCTCCCGGTCGGTTTCTACGACGCGACGCTGGACCGCTTCCTCACCGACCTCGGCGCATCCGACCGCCTCATCGGTTTCAGCTTCCTCGCCTACGGTGTTCCGTTTGCCTTGCTCGCCGCTCGCGGCGGCGCGCTTGCTTCCCGACGAGGGCCCATGCGAGTGGCCGTGGTCGGCACACTGTTCGTGGCACCGCTGACGGCCGTGTACGGCTTCGTGCACATCCCGCTCATGATCGTGGGAATCAGCGCGGTCGAGGGTGTCGTCCAAGCGCTCGCCGTTCCGGCCAGCCAAGGTCTGGTGGCCGCCGGCGCCCCCGCCGGGCGCGCCGCTGCCGCACAGGGCCTGGCAGGTTCGGCGACTCTGTTGGTCGCCGCGGTCACCGCCTACTCAGCAGGCGGCCTGTACGGCGCGGTCGGACCGGAATGGATGTTCCTGATTGCGGGATCAGGCGTCGTGCTGTTCGTGCTGCTGGCAGTGTCGCAGCACCGTCGAGCCGTCGCCCTCAGCTGAGGCGCTCGACCACCATGGCCAGACCCTGGCCACCACCGATGCACATGCTCTCGAGGCCGTAGGTCTTGTCTTCCCACTGCAGGCCGTTGATCAGCGTGGTCATGATGCGGGCGCCGGTCATGCCGAACGGGTGACCGAGTGCGATCGCACCACCGTGCTTGTTCAGCTGACGGTCGATGTCGATACCCAAGTGCTTCGCCGAGCCGATGACCTGACAGGCGAACGCCTCGTTGATCTCGACGAGGTCGATCTGATCGATGGTCATCTTGGCGCGGCCGAGCGCCTGACGAATGGCTTCGATCGGACCGAGGCCCATGATCTCGGGGTTCAGACCGGACACGCCACTCGACACGATGCGGGCCAGTGGGGTGAGTCCCAGTTCCTTGGCCTTCGTGTCACTCATCACGAGCACCGCGGCGGCGCCGTCGTTCAACGGGCAGGCGTTACCGGCGGTGATCGTGCCGTCGGGACGGAACACTGGCTTGAGCTGACTGACCGCCTCGTAGTTCGTGCCGGGGCGGGGGCCATCGTCCTTGGAGATGACCGTGCCATCCTCCAACGTCAGCGGCGTGATCTCGCGATCGAAGAACCCGTTCTCCACGTGTGCGCAGGCCAGGTTCTGGCTGCGGACACCGAAGCGGTCCATCTCCTCACGAGTGATCCCTTCCTTCTCCACCACATTCTCGGCCGTCTGGCCCATCGCGATGTAGACATCCGGCAGGCCCTCGGCGGGGGCCCATGTGCCCTGGCCGCCCTGGGCACGCTCCTGGGTGCGAGCACCGGCCGGCTTGAAGATCGGGTTCGGCGCCGTGTCGCTGGCACCGTGCATGTAGCGGCTGACGGTCTCGACGCCACCAGCAATGAAACAGTCGCCCTCACCGGCTTTGATCGCGTGGAACGCCATGCGGATGGTCTGCAGACTCGACGAGCAATAGCGGTTGACCTGCACACCAGGCACATTGTCGAGACCGGCGAGCAGCGCGACGACGCGGGCGATGTTGAAGCCGCCTTCGCCGGCGGGCTGGCCGATACCCCACATCACATCGTCCACGTTCTGGCCGACCTGAGGCACCTTGGCCATCAGTGCCTTGACGATCTGGGCGCTCATGTCATCGGGGCGCATGCTGGCGAGGGAGCCCTTGTTGGCACGCCCAATGGGGCTGCGGGCGGTGGCGACGATTACTGCTTCGGTCATGGCGCAGGACTGTACCCGCCGGTAACCCGGCGCGCAGGATCAGAGGTTGGCCACGACCCTGAACCCCTCGGCGAAGCGACCTTCGGGCAGACCGTGCGCCTGTGCGGTGGCGGCCATCCAACCTTTGACCCGAGCCTGCATCCCCTCTGGATCGGGGTGCTGGCTGGCGTGGCACAGCAACGCTGCGAACTTGGCCTCGACGTGCTCTGTGACATCGACGACATCGCTCATCGTCGCGTGGCCGGAGATCCACAACTCCTTCACGGCCCAGGGCTCAAGACCCTCTTCGAGGAGTTCGGGGAAGGCGAACGGATTACGGGCGTCGGGATACACCGCACACATCGTTGCCTCACCGGCAGCCAGGTGGTCGGGGTGACTGGCGAAGATGCGGTCGAGGTTGCGTTCGGGCGACTGCCCGATCACCACGGTCGGACGCACCTGCCGAATGACCCGACTGATATCTCGCCGGAGCGACAGGTCGGCCACGACCCGGCCGTCGGGATGACCCAAGAAGATCAGGTCGCGAACACCGACGTGCGCCGCGGCGGCGGTCTGCTCTGCGCGGCGCAACGAGGCCATCTCGGCACGTGAGACGGTGCGGTCACTACCGCCAGCGTCACCATCCGTGACCAGGCAATACGTGATCTGCACACCCTGAGCAGTCAGTGTGGCGACTGTGCCTGCCGAACCGAAATCAACATCATCGGGGTGTGCAGTCACGACCAACAGTCGTTCGATGTCGGTCGCTCCAAGCATGTAGGGAACCCTAACTGCTGGCTACTCTGCGACCATGACGCCCGCCGAAGTCGCCCTCGGATCCTTCCAACTGTCCGATCCCGAGTTCTGGACCGCATCTCGCGAACATCGGGAGGGTGCGTTCCGCACACTGCGTCGAGAGGCGCCGATCAGTTACTGGGAGGAATGGGACTTCCCCGATGCCCCGATCCCGAAGGGGCCGGGCTATTGGGCGCTGACGGCGCACGAGGACGTGTGGCAGGTCAGCCGCAATCCGCAACTGTTCCAGAGTGGGCGCGGCGTGAACATCGCCGACTTGCCGATGGAGATCGCTGAGTTCTTCGGCTCGATGATCGCGATGGATGATCCACGCCACTTCCGTTTGCGCTCGATCGTCTCCAAGGGATTCACACCGAAGGAGATCACCCGCGTGGAGCAGTACGTGCGCGACAGGGCGGCCAGTGTGGTCGATCATCTGCTCGCCGACTTCCCGCAGCGTGAATGCGACTTCGTGCTCGAGGTCGCGGCCCCGATGCCGCTACAGATCATCTGCGAGATGATGGGCATTCCCAAGGAGGACGAGGAGCAGATCTTCAGGTGGACGAACGTCATCCTCGGTGTCGGCGACCCTGAGTTCGCCGGCACGTTCGACGATCTGATCGCCGCCGGACTCGGCGCGTTCAACTACGCGCAGGCCATGGGCGAAGACCGGCTGGCCAACCCCACCGACGACCTCACCTCGGTGTTGATGCACGCCGTTGTCGACGGTGAACGCATCACCGCGCAGGAGTTCGGTTCGTTCTTCATCCTGCTCGTCGTTGCCGGCAACGAAACCACTCGTAACGCGATCAGCCACGGTATGCACCTGCTGACGCAGCACCCCGATCAGCGCGATCTGTGGTGGAACGACTTCGACACCCACACCCGCACCGCTGTCGACGAGATCGTGCGGATGGCCAGTCCTGTCGTGCACTTCCGGCGAACGGCGACCGCTGACACTGTGGTGGGAGGCCAGCAGATCGCCGCCGGTGACAAGTTGGTGATGTGGTACAACTCTGCGAACCGAGACGAGAAGGTCTACAACGACCCGTACCGCTTCGATGTGCTGCGCCCGCTGCAGCCCAACCAGGTGGGGTTCGGCGCAGGTGGCCCGCACTTCTGTCTGGGAGCGAACCTCGCCCGCCGCGAGATCGCGGTGATGTTCGACGAGATTCGCCGCCGCATCCCCACGCTGCACACCGTCGGCGAACCCGACTACCTGCAGAGCAACTTCATCAACGGCATCAAGCGACTGAAGTGCGCCTGGTAGCTACATCGTTCGGGCGTCGAGCGGCAGGTGTTCGACGTCGCTGAGCCGGCTGAGGGAGAACGTGTGCCCGTCGCTCATCTGCATCGACGAGAGGCGCGTGATGCTGGCGTGCCGGGTGACGAACCTGTCCCATTCCCACGGCACTGGCTCGAGACCCAGCAACTGGCAGAGCAACACACCGTTGGTGCCGGCGTGAGCAACCACAACCACGCGGTGCGCTGGTCGTTCGATGTGCCAGATAGGCAGCGTCTGCTTGGCACGGAACATTCCCCGCGCAGCCCAGTACTCCGCGGCGCCCGAGCGCACACGCTCGACGAAGTCGCGGGGCGGCTCGCCGCCACCCTGCAGGCCGGTCCATCGTTCTTCAGCGGCGCGCGAGCGCTCCTCGGCGTACGCCGTCCGGGCGAGTTCGACTGGGGTGCCGTGCCAGTCGGGTTCACGGATCTCGTGCAAGAACGCTTCGATCACCTCGGCGTGGCCAAGCGCTGCGAGCAGCGGCGCCGCGGTCTGGCGCGCACGCCGCAACGGCGAGACGATTACCTCGTCGAACTGCTCGGATCCAAGCACCTCGGCGACGCGTTCGGCCTGCAGACGCCCCCGTTCGGTGAGCGGCGGGTCGACGACGTTGAGCCCGTCGCGGACCCACTCAGGTTCGCCATGGCGGATGAGGGTGATCTCCATATGCCGCCAGCGTAGAGGCCCGCTGTATCGTCCTCGCGGTGACGACTCACCAGCCGCCCCCCGCTGCAACACCAGGCTGGCAACCGGACCCTTCCGGACGATTCGAGTTCCGGTACTGGAACGGCGAGCGGTGGACGGCCGATGTCTCGTTGCACGGTCAACGGTTCATCGACCAGCTGGATCAGCTCGCCACTGCGTCAGCGGTGAATCGCTCGCACCCTGTTGGGCGCTCCGCAGCCATCACTTCCTTCGTCGTCGCGCTGAGTTCGTTTGCCATCGCCTGGGTGCCCTTCCTGTTCGTGCTGGGTGCGATCGGGGCGATCACGGCCTTCACGTTCGGCATGCTGTCGCTTGGCCGTATCCGCCGTGGCAGCGCCACCGGCCGCAACTTGGCGGTCTGGGGCGTGGTGATCTCAGTGCTCGCCGCTGGCCTGTGCGTGGTGGGCGGGGTGTTCACCGTGGCTGTCGTGCGCGAGGTGAACAAGTACTTCGAACCGGGCAAGTACCAGACCGACATCGTCGCCTGTACGACCGAAGACGGCTTCGTGACGCTGGATGCCACCATCCTCAACCAAGAGGCGACGACCCGCGATTACTCCATCTACATTCGCTACACGGCCGGCACCAAGCTGCTCGATTCCGACACGGTGATAGTTCGGCGGGTGGATCCGTCGACCAAGGGCGCCATCCATTCGACCACCATCGTCGACCGCACCCTCACCGACGTGACCTGCACGATCACCGACGTCGAGGGCGTCAGTCCGTAGAGGTGGTCGCGGCCACCCAACTTGCATACATCCGCGAGTAGACGCCTCCCGCATCAACCAGCACGCGATGTGGCCCGTCCTCCACGAGGCGACCTCGATCGAGTACAAGTACCCGATCGGCGCGGGCGGCGGTGGACAGTCGGTGGGCGATGGCGATCGTGGTACGGCCACGAGCAAGACGCTCGAGTGCGCGCGTGAGCCGCACCTCGGTGAGCGCATCGACCGAGGAGGTCGCTTCGTCGAGCAGCAGCACTGCCGGATCGACCAACGACGCCCTGATCAGTGCGACGAGCTGGCGCTCGCCAGCAGAGAGCTGGGCACCACGTTGGCCAACCTCGGTCTCGATACCGTCCGGCAGCGTCTCCAGCCAATCGCGTAGGTCGAGCGCGTCCACAGCGCCTTCCAGTTCGGCACGCGACAGCTTCGGCCGAGCGAAGGACAGGTTGGCGGCGATGCTGCCCTCGAACAGGAACGGCTCCTGCGGGACGACCGTGACCCGCCTGCGGAGTTCGGCGTTGGCCACCCTCGTGAGCGACACGCCACCCAACGACACGGTGCCAGCCGAGGGGTCGGCAAGGCGAGCGATCAGGCGACCGAGCGTCGTTTTGCCTGAGCCGGTCTCCCCCACCACTGCGACCTGCTGACCGGCGGGGATGTGCGCGCTGACGCCGATGAGGACCGGCGCCTCATCCTCGTCGCCGCGGGTGCGGTAGCTGAAGTCGACGCGGTCGATGGTGACGGTGAGCGGGCCAGCTGGGAGCGATATCGGCGTCTCCGGCTCGGGTGGGCCGATCGGAATCTCCAGCACACCGAGGACGCGACGCATACCAGCGACCGCCGTCTGGGTCTGCTCCAGCACTTCGGTGAACTCGGCAATCGGCTCGAGGAAGCGGTACGTGAGGAACACGAATCCCACCATCGCTCCGGCGCTGAGCCCGCTACCGGGCCCGCGCAGCACACCGACGCCCACCACGGCCGACACCGTGAACACACTGAACACCTCACCCGAGGGAAACAGGAAGGCGCCGATGGTGCCTGCTTTGATGAACGAGTCGGATCGTTCTTTGCTGGCGCGCTTTGCAGTACGCACGAAGTGCGGGCCCGCCTCGTAGGCCCGGATCGTCTCTGCCCCTGCGACCACCTCACTGATCTGGGTCATCACGTTGGCGTTACGACTGCGAGCGAGGTCGTAGGCGCGCACCAGGTGGCGCTGTACGCGTTGCAGCACCAGTGCCAGCGGTGCGGCGGCGATGAAGGCAACGACCGCCAGTGCCCAGTCGTAGGACAACATCACGGCAGCGACGAGCAACATGAGGGTTCCGTCGAGCAGCCAGGCGAGACCGCCCCATTGGAAGAACTGCGCGAGCGTCTCGACATCGCTGGTGACGCGAGCAACCAGCGCACCCTTTCGTTCTTCGCTGTGGTCGGCGATGCTGAGGCGGTGGATGTGCTCGAAGAGACGCACCCGCAGCCCGTACAAGGCTTCCTCACTGCGACGCCCCAAGCGGAGGACCGCCGTGCGCTGCGCCCAGGTGGCGAGCAGCACGAGGATGAGCGCAATACCCGCCATGAGCGCGATCGTGTCGACCTTGACGCCAGCGTCGGTGAACCCACGATCGATGGTCTGCTGCACGAGGATCGGGATCACCACCCGACCACCGGCACCGAGAATCGCCAGGCCGAGCGTGAGCCCGAACCCAGTGCGCAAGGCTGGTGCGGCACGCACACCGCGGCCGATCGTTTCGACTGCGGTCCAGCGGCTCGTGGGTTCGCTCACGAGGCACCTCCTGAGGTCTCGTCAGCGCCGACGTCTGCGTCGAGCGCGGCACGATCGTGCTCGAACGCCTCGATGAGGCGGCGGTACCCGGGAACGCTCTGCAACAGATCGTCGTGGCGGCCGTGGGCGGCTACGACACCGCCGTCGAGGAACAGGACATCATCCGCCAGTGAGATGGTGGAAGGCCGACTGGCGACCACCACCACGGTGGTGTCGGCCAGTGCCGCCCGAAGGTTGGCGAGCACCTTGGCCTCGGTGCTGGGATCGAGCGCCGAGGTGGTGTCATCCAGCAGCAAGACGGCGGGTCGACGCACGAGCGCGCGGGCAAGCGCGAGGCGCTGGCGTTGCCCTCCCGACAAGCTGACACCGCGTTCGCCGACTTCGGTGTCCAGTCCGTCCGGCAAGTCGAGGATGAAGCCCGCCTCGGCAACGGCGAGCGCTGCATCAATGGCGTCCTCGGCGATGTTCTCGCCCATGGTGACGTTCTCGCGGATCGTGGTGGCGAGCAGAAACGGCTCCTGGAAGACGAGCCGGATGCCGCCGGTCGGCACCGTGATGGTGCCGCGTCCGGCGGGAATCAGGCCGGCAATCAGGTGCAGCAATGTGGTCTTGCCGCTCCCGGTGGCACCCACGATGGCGGTGGTTCTCCCGCCTTCGATCACCGCGTCGACGCCGGCCAGGACCTCACGCTCACCGTCGTGAGCGAAGTGAAGTTGGGCCACGCGGATGTCTCGGCCTACGCCCCGCAGCAAGGTGCCCGCGGGATCGGGTGCCACCGGTTGGTCGAGGAGCGCACGGATGCGGTTCCACCCGGCCAGCGAGTGAGGCACCTCGGACAGTGTGTAGCCGATGAGCCGCAGCGGGAACACCAGCAGCGTGAACAGGTAGATGAAGCTCGTCAGTTCACCCACCGTCATCGCCCCGGCTCGAACCCGGTACGCGCCACCGACCAGCAAGAGAATGTTCACGACGGTGGGGAGCGCGTCCAGCAACGCCTCGAACGTGCTCCGCAGTCGCACGGCGCCGAGACGTGCTTCACGGAGCCGACTGGCGATGAGTGCGAGTCGTTCGGTCTCGCGCCGCTCGGCTCCGAACGACTTCACCACCGCCACACCATCGAAACTCTCATGCACTGCTGCACTGAGACGGCCGAGTTCGTCCTGCGCCGTGTCGTAATACGCCTCGACGCGGAGCTGATAGCGCACGCTGACCACGATGAGCACCGGGAACACCGCCACGGCAGCGAGACCCAGCCACAGGTCGGTCGTCACGAGCAACACCGAGGACAGACCTACCAGCACCACGACGCCTGAGGCGAAGGGCAGCGGTGACAGCACGGCGGTGGCCGCCTCGGCATCGACCCCGGCGCGGGTGATGAGATCACCGGTGCTCTGGCTGCGATGCCACGGCACCGCTTGCTCGCTCAAACGGTCGATCACTTCCGCCGATATCGACTCGGCGGCACGCCACTGCGTGCGGCCGGCGAACGTGCGGCGCACCACGACACCTGCGGCCCGCACACACCCCAGCAGAATCAGCGTGCCGAGCACCACGACGACCTTGCCCGATGCGACCGAGCCCTTGCGGAATCGGGGATCGATCACCTCATCGGTGATCATTCGCACGACGACGGCCGAGTACACGGTGCATGCGGCGAAGACCGCTGCGCCGCCGACGGCGACGAAGAACGTGCGGTGGTGATGCCGCAACAGGGCGCGCACGAGTCGTAGCGCCTGGCGCAGGCGTCCGCCAGCGACCGATATCTGCGTCCCGTTCCGCACTCAGCGAGTTTTATCAGGAGTCAGGGCGCCGCTGAACGAAATATGCGGCTCGCTGGTCGCGGACGTAGCCTCATGCCCATGCAGCAGCAGTTCGACGTCGCGGTCCTTGTACTCCGGGTGACCTTCGGTGTGTTCCTCGCCACCCACGGGTACAACAAGATCTTCGGCGGCGGTCGCCTCAAGGGCACCGCCGGTTGGTTCGGCTCGATGGGCATGAAGTGGCCCAAGTGGCAGGCGCGCATCGCTGCCAGCACCGAGATCGGCGCTGGCCTGCTGTTCGCCGTCGGTCTGCTCACCCCACTCGCCGCAGCGGGCATGATCGGCATCATGCTGGTCGCCATCTGGGCCGAGCACTGGAAGGTCGGCTTCTTCGTGTTCAAACCCAACCAGGGGTGGGAGTACTGCATGTCGATCCTCGTGCTCGCCCTCAGCGTGGCCACGATGGGCCCCGGCCGCTGGTCGGCCGACCACGGTCTCGACATCGCGTTTAAGGGTTGGTGGGGCGCTGCCACCGCCGCGGTCATCGGCATCGGCGGCGGCCTGGCACAACTCGCCATCTGCTACCGGCCCCCGAAGAAGGCTGCCGAATGACGCCACTCGTCGACGGCGCCGTCCCCGCACCCACCAAGGTGCGTCTGTGGGTGAAGATCATGCTCGCCGCGTGCTGCCTGGTGGTGGCGGCGATGTGGGTCTTCTACTTCTTCTTCGCCACCGACAAGGGCGTCTACCAGATCGAGGACGCCTCGTGGCGTCCGCAGGCGCTGAAGGTATGCCTCGCTGTCGACACGCGCCGTTCCGCACTCGAGGACACGAGCGGCGGGTACATCGCCCACCCGACTCGCGAGCAGATGCTGGAACGGGCCGACATCGTCGACACTGCAACCGCCATGCTCGATCAGATGATCACCGATCTGGTGGCGATCCCGGTCGACAACGACAACGACCGCACGCGCCTGCAGGTGTTCGAAGACAACTACCGCATCATCATCAAGGATCGCCGTCGTTACACGGCTGCGCTGCGCGAGTTCAAGCTCGAGCCGTACACCGAGACGGTCGTCGGTGGCGGTCCGGTCTCCAATGTCGTGCTCGACTTCACCGCAGGTGTGAAGGGCAACGACATCCCACTGTGCTCACCTCCCGGTGAACTCGGCGGCGACGTCCAGCCCTAAGCCTTCACCCAGCCTTCGCCGTCCACGTAGCGGCGGATGACCTTTGCTGGGGCGCCGACAGCGACGCTGTAGGACGGAATCTCGCCGGTGACCACCGAGTTGGCCCCGATGGTGACGTGTTCACCGATCTTGGCCCCCGGGAGCACCACGGTGCCATAGCCGAGCCACGACCCATTGCCGATGCTGACAGCCTGTTCAGGTTGCGTCTGTCGGGAGATCGGCAGATTGACATCCTCGTAGCCGTGATTCTGGTCGGTGATGTACACATGGTGACCTGTCCACACGTCGTCGCCGATGTCGATCGAGAAATGGCCGACGATGCCACTCCCCTTGCCGATCAGGCAGCGGTCGCCGATGCGCACCACCGGGTCAGTGAGACACTGCTGACCTGGCATCATCCCGGCGGACAGCGTCGCGTGCGGCCCGATCATGGTGCCCGACCCGATGTGGATGTAGCGCTCGTTGAAGATCGTGTTGTGCGGAAAGCAGATGATGCTGCCCGCTCCGAACCGGCCGAACCGTTGCCCTGAACGATCGTTCGGGCCGATCGCAGCCACGCGCCCGAGCCAGGCCCAGGCTCGCCGAATCCATTCCCCGCCCACCCGATAGGCCACCGCCCGCGCTCGATGCCGCATGAGCGGCGACGCTACCGGCTCGCGGGGTTATCATGGGAGCCGAATGGCCGCCCGGCGGGGTGGCCCCTGCGGAACGAGCCTTCTCGGTATGTCCACCCCAACTCCTCAGCCGGTGCCTGCGCCGGCGAACACTCTGAATCATCCGGTGCTGAAGGGCTACTTGGTCCACTGTTTCACTGCGCTCGGTGCGGTGTGCGGCATGTTCGGCCTCATTGCCGTCGCCGACAACCAGCCCAAAGAGGCCATCATCTGGCTGGCTGTGGCCATGGTGCTCGACGGCATCGACGGTCCGGCAGCGCGAGCCTGGGCGGTCGATGTGAACGTGCCCCGCATCAATGGCTACACCCTCGACCTGATCATCGACTTTGTTACGTGCATCGTCATCCCAGTGCTCTTCATGCACCAGTTCGGCATGCTCCCCCGAGGCTGGTCGCTGGTCATCGGCGCATTCGTGCTGTTCATGTCAGCGCTCTGGATGTCGCGCACCGATCAGATGACCGACGACCACTTCTTCAACGGGTTCCCGTGCGAGTGGAACATGATCGTCCCCACCCTCTACCTGCTTGATTCGAAGCCGTGGGTCACTGGCATCATCTGCGTGGCCCTGGCGCTCACACAGCTCACCAACTGGAAGTTCCTGCACCCCATGCAGGTCAAGCGCTTCCGGCCGGTCACCGTCACAGTCACCATCGCCTGGTTGGCCATCATGCTGGCGATGACCGCAGATCTGCCGAACCACAACGAGGTTGCGCGGTACTTCATCGTCGCCTGCCCGGCATACATCGTCGGCGTCGGCGTATGGCGCACGATTGGCGGCGGCGCGGACGCCCACCAGCACATCAAGACAGTCGAGCACAGCACCCTGCTGTGACGCGCTTTCGCAACACGGCTGAACTTCGCTAGGTTGCTCACTGCGTCGGGGTGAACGGCACCCCGGTCCAGGGAGGCAATCTCTTCATGACCAGTACGACGCATGGGGATCGCAGCAAGGTCACTCTTCCCGACCTTGGCCGCATGAAAGCGCTCGAAGAACGGATCACGATGATCACGGCCTACGACGCGACGTTTGCGCGCCTCGTCGACATGGCCGGAGTCGACATGATTCTTGTCGGTGACAGCGTGGGCATGGTGGTGCAAGGCACGGCCAACACGATCCCGGTGGAACTCGATGAGATGGCATATCACGTGCGCCTCGTCGCTCGTTCGCAGCCCAAGGCAATGGTCGTCGGCGACCTGCCGTTCGGCAGCTATCAGGTCAGCCCGCAGCAGGCGGTGGAGAGTTCCATCCGGCTGATGAAGGAAGGCGCCGAGTGCGTGAAGCTCGAGGGCGGCATGGTGATGGCCGAAACCATCCAGGCCATCACCCGCGTCGACATTCCCGTAGTTGGACACATCGGCCTCACGCCGCAGAGCTACCACCGCATGGGCGGGCACAAGGTGCAAGGCAAGAAGAGCGGATTCGAAGCCGGCGGCCGCGAGCGTCTGCTGGAGGATGCACATGCGGTCGAGCAGGCGGGAGCGTTCGCTGTCGTCGTGGAAGGGATCCCGCGAGATCTGGCCAAGGAGATCACCCAGAAGCTCACCATTCCCACCATCGGAATCGGCGCTGGCCCTGATTGTGACGGTCAAGTGCTCGTACTTCACGATGTGCTGGGCCTCAGCGAGATGTCGTTGAAGTTCACCAAGCACTACGCCGACCTGCGTACTGCCGCCATCGAGGCCACACGGTCCTTCGTGTCCGAGGTACGCGATGGCACCTGGCCCGACGACGCACACAGCTTCCACTGACCAATCGGATGCACATCATCACGACGCCGGGGGCAATGTCGGCATGGAGCGATGAGCACCGCGTCGCCGGCCGCCGCGTGGCACTGGTCCCAACGATGGGCGCTTTGCACGAAGGGCACCTTGCGCTCGTGGATGAAGCCCGCCGACACGCAGATGTCGTGGCCGTCAGCATTTTCGTCAACCCGTTGCAGTTCAACCGGCCAGACGACTTCACCGCCTATCCCCGACCGATCGACGATGACCTTGCCATCTGTCGTGCTCACGGGCTCGACGCCGCCTATGTACCGACGGCCAGCGACATGTATCCGTCCGGGTTCGAGACACACGTCGAGCCGGGTGCGCTCGCCACCGTGTTGGAGGGTGCGCAGCGTCCAGGTCACTTCCGCGGTGTCACCACGGTGGTGGCCAAGCTGTTCGGTGCCGCCCGGCCGCACGTCGCCGTGTTCGGCCAGAAGGATTTCCAACAGTTGACCATCATCCGGCGGATGACGAGCGACCTCGACATGGGCATCGAGATCATCGGGCTGCCCACCGTGCGCGAAGCCGATGGATTGGCCCTGTCCAGCCGTAATCGCCGGCTGACATTGGCACAGCGGGTCGCAGCCGTGTGTGTACCCCGCGCCCTCGACCGCCTCGCCGAGGCGTGTTCAACGGGCGAACGCGACACCGTTCGGTTGACCGAACTGGCCCGTTCCATCGTCGATGCCGAGCCGCTTGCTCGTTTCGAGCACCTCGAGATCGTCCACCCCGACACGCTGGAGTCGCTCACGACCATCAACGACCACGCTGTCGCAGTGACGGCGGTGTGGTTCGACGACGTACGCCTCATCGACAACCGACTCCTCTCGGTCTGACGTGCACGAAATCGCCGACCTCTCGCTGTGGCACTCAGCCATCGATGCACAGGAGTGGGGTGCGCCCCGTCCTGCGTTATCAGGCGCGATCGACGCCGACGTGGCGATCGTCGGCGCGGGGTACACCGGCCTGTGGACCGCCTACTACCTGTTGCAGCGCGACCCCTCACTGCGCATCGTCGTGCTCGAGGCCCGTGCCGTGTCGTTCGGTGCGAGCGGACGCAACGGTGGCTGGTGCTCGGCGCTGCTACCGATGGGTCTCGATGCCATCGCCGCGAAGTACTCACGCGCCGATGCGGTGCGGCTGCAGACGGCGATGCACGCGACGGTTGGCGAGATCGGGCGAGTCGTCACGGCGGAAGGTATCGAGTGCGACTTCGCGCACGGAGGGTACGTGGCCGTCGCTCGCAACCCTGCGCAACTCGCCCGCTCGCACGACCATGTAGCGCACCTCCATTCGTACGGTTTCGGCGAAGACGACTATCGGGTGCTGAGCGCCGATGAAGCCCGCCGCCGTTGTGCGGCCACTGGGGTGCTCGGTGGTGAGTACACCCCACACTGCGCAGCCATCCAGCCGGCGCGTCTGGCACGTGGACTCGCCAGCGTTGTCGAACGACACGGGGCCACGCTCTACGAGCACTCCCCTGTCGTGGAGATCGCCCCACACCGCGTGCGCACCGAGAACGGCACGGTGAACGCACGAGTCGTCGTACGGGCGACCGAAGCCTTCACCGGAACACTCGCCCAGCACCGCCGCGAGATGGCACCGATCTACTCGCTGATGATCGCCACCGAGCCGCTGTCCCCGGAATTCTGGGAACAGACCGGCCTCCACGACCGCGAGACCTTCAACGACGAACGGTTCATGATCGTCTACGGACAACGCACCGCCGACGACCGCATCGCGTTCGGCGGCCGCGGCGCCTGGTACCACTGGAGAAGTCGCACGGCTGCCGAGTTCGAGCGCAATGCCAGCGTGCATCACAAGATTCACGAGGCGCTGCGTGAACTGTTCCCGCATCTCGGTGAGGCGGCGATCACCCACCAGTGGGGCGGACCGGTCGCCACCGCACGCGACTGGTGGTGTCATGTGGCTTTCGACAGCGCGACCGGCCTGGCCGCGGCGGGCAACTACGTCGGCGACGGAGTGGGCACCACCAACCTCGCCGGCCGCACCCTGGCCGATCTCATCACCGGCACCGACAGCGACCTGGTGACGATGCCGTGGGTTGGTCACCGCTCACGTCGTTGGGAGCCAGAACCGTTTCGTTACCTCGGCATCAACTCACTGATGGTCCTCCCCAAGAACGCCGATCATCGCGAACAGCGAACGGGGCGGCGCTCGGCCTGGCGTGAGGCGGCACTCGCCCGACTCACTGGGGGAACGCACTAGGCGTCTGAGCCGCATAGAGCCAGGTGTCGAAGAAGTCGGCGAGCGAACGTCCAGCCACCTTCTCGGCAAGCGCAGTGAAGTCCTCAGTAGTCTGCGAAGTGCCGTTGTACTCCGCAATCCACCGCTGCAAGAGAGTGAAGAACAGGTCGTCACCAAGTTCTTTGCGCAGCGCGTGCACCACGGCCGCACCACCCTCGTACACGTTGTAACCGAACAGATCCTGTGCGCTCGGGTGTGCGGTACTGCCGGGGAACGGGCGCCTGAGTGCCGTTGCGGCCATCGCGTCCACCGTGTCCTCGCCGAGGTGCTCCATCCACATCCATTCGCCGTACGTGGCGAACGACTCGTTCAGCCACACATCCGACCACCGCTTCGGCGACACCGCATCACCGAACCATTGATGCGCCAACTCGTGTGCCAGCAACGCCTGCGCCGGTCCCTGGAGGAAGTCATCACGGCTGAAGTACGACCGCTCCTGGGTCTCCATCGCCAACCCCGCATAGCTGTCGGTGATGGCGATGCCGTATCGATCGAGCGGATACCGGCCGAAGAAGCGCTCGAAGAACTCGATCTGCGCTGGTATCAGATCGATCGATGATTTCATTTTCCCGTGATCGCTGCTCAGCACCGCGCTGACAAGTGGCAACCCATGCGGACCGACACCCTCTACCAGCTCGTAGTCGCCGACGAACAACTGCATCAGGTAGGTGGTCATCGGCCGTTGCTCCCGCCACACCCAGACCTCGTTGG
>CAIXHI010000001.1 GCA_903919215.1 uncultured Acidimicrobiaceae bacterium | reverse complement strand
CGGCGTGGTGTTGAGGGTGTTGCGCGATCCTGCGCAGTCCGAAGAGGTGGCACAGGAAGTGTTCTTGGAGCTGTGGCGCTCCGCCACCCGCTTCGATCGATCGAAGGCATCGGTACGAACCTGGGCCTCCACCGTGGCGCACCGCCGGGCGGTCGACCGTGTGCGCAGTGAACAGGCCAGCCGCGAACGCGATGATCGCGACTCGGTTCGTGTGGGCACAGCAGATGACGTGGTGGTTGCCGAGGTGGAGTCGTCGATCGATCAACTCCGTGTTCGCAAAGCATTGGCAGCCTTGACCGAGTCGCAACGACAAGCCGTGGAACTGGCGTACTTTGGTGGCAACACCTACCGTGAGGTGGCCGCGTTGCTGGGAGTTCCCGAAGGCACCGTGAAGACCCGCATTCGGGATGGCATGATCAAACTCAGGGACGAACTGGGAGGTGGCGAATGATCGATCACGACCTCCACCATCTTGCGGCGACCTACGCCCTGGACGCCCTCGACCCGGACGAGCGCGAGGCGTTCGAATCTCACCTCGCAGAGTGTGAGGTGTGCCACATCGACGTGGCCGAGCTCCGCACAGCCGCCACCGGTTTGGCCGAGGCGCAGTCCGTCGCTCCGCCGCCCGCGCTGCGTGCCCGAGTGCTCGACGAAATCACCCGCACCCGTCAACAGTCGCCGCTTGCCGCACGGCCGACGCCAGTAACTCACCCGGTGCAGCCGGCGTCCCCCGTCCGGCGCATCTGGATGATCAGCACGCTGGCGGCTGCCGCCGCGATGGCCCTGTTAGTCGTCGCGATCTCCGTGTTCGGCGACCACGACCGTACTGACTCCTTCGCCGGCGAGTTGGCGAAGGTGATGGAACAGCCCGACGCGCAGATGCTGGAACTGGACGCGCAACCCGGTGGCGCCGGTCAGTTCAAGGTGGCCTGGTCGAACTCGCTGCACCGCGCGGTGCTGATCGGCGAGGGTTTGGCCCCCGCCCCGGCCGGGAAGGCCTACGAGTTGTGGCTGATCACTGCTGAGCAGTCGATGGCGATGCATGTGCTCGACCGGGCCGCCGACGGCAACGTGCACGTCACGCTCGACGCACCGCAGATGCCAGCCAAGTGGGCAATCACGGTGGAGCCAGCAGCGGGAGCCGACGTCGCCACGGGCGAGATCATCTTCATCGCCTCGGTGTGAGTCTGGGAACCACGCTGGCACGGGCCACCGCTAGGGTGGACGTTGAGTCACCGCCTTACGCGCCGGTACGTCGTCGCCGCATCCCGCGAGCGTCGAACGAGAGGAGAGCACCATGGCTGGGAAGACACCACAAAAGGCCGCCGCCAAGAAGTCGGGCAAGTCGCTGAAAGAGAAGCGCGCCGTCAAGAAGGAGAAGAAGGACCACCGCGGTGGTTCCGGTCTTCTCTGACCGCCACTGACACAAGTTGGCGTTCAGGACTGACCTGTCCGTACCTCAACGCCGACAATGGTTAGGGGCAACCGAGGCCGTGGAGCGTGGCGCAGGTGGGGCACAACCGCGCCGCGCCATCGCGCGTTCCCCACATGCGCGCGTGGGGACCGCCGCACGACATGCAGGGTCCCTTCGTGTCGAGTCGTTCGAGACCGGGCACGTGCCCGATCGGCGACTGCTGCGTGTCGGGGAGGGGGTCGCTCACCAGCGGTACTCGACCACGACGGGAGCGTGGTCGCTCCAGCGTTCGGCGTACGTGGGGGCGCGGTCGACGGTGTGCGAATAGGCGAGCGCAGCCAGTTCCGGCGAAGCGATGTGATAGTCGATGCGCCAACCAGAGTCGATGTCGAAGGCCTTGCCGCGCCACGACCACCACGAGTACGGGCCCGGTACTTCGCCGGTGAGGCGGCGACCGATATCGACCCAGCCCAACTCGTCGAACCAGCGGTCGAAGCGGGCCCGTTCGTTCGGATGGAAGCCGGCCTTGCCGCGGTTGCCCTTCCAGTTCTTGATGTCGAGTTCGCGGTGGCCCACATTGAGGTCGCCGGTCAACAACGTGTGGCGACCGGTGGCCCGAATCGCCTCCAGACGAGCAGTCGCCGCGTCGAGGAAGGCCAGCTTCTCGGCCATGCGAGCTTCGTCCTCGGCATCACCGGTGTGCACGTAGGCCGACACCACCGTGAGGCCACGGCCGTCGGGTGTGTCGATTTCGGCCTCGATCCAGCGGCCCGAGTCGTCGTACGGCAGCGCTCGCTTGCCCTTGCCGGGCAGACCCGAGCGGTGTGCGGTGATCGGCACACGACTGGCCACTGCCACACCGGCGCGACCCTTGGCCACCGCCTGTGAATGGGCCACGTGCCAGCCTGCGCCGCCGACCTGCTCCACCAGTGCGGGCACCAACTCATCTGGCGCGCGCACCTCTTGCATCGTGATCACATCGGGTTGGCGTTGCGCCACCCAGCCGGCAATACCGTTGGTGACCGCCGCCCGCAATCCGTTCACGTTCACCGAGGCAATAGTGAGTGAAGGGCGCGTGGGCATGGGCGGCGAGCATAACCCGCGTGCGGGTCGGCGGGAAGAGGGTCGTTTACGCCGGGTGTACGCCGGGTGTATGTCTCAGCTGACGACTTCGATATCGACCATCAGCCGATCGGCCAGCGCTTCCAGACGCTCGCGAACTGCGCTGACGGTGACGCCGACGGGCAACACCACTGCGATCGTGGCCTCGAAGAGCATCCCACCCGACATGGGCGCATCGCTGGTCGCCGTGTCGAGTTCCTCGATACTGGCCCCGATCTCGGCCAGCGCCGACGACACCGAGTGCACCAGACCGGGGCGATCGGTGCCCACCAGCGACAGCATGAAACGGTCGCCCTGGGCATCGGGCGCGGCGCCCGCCGGGTCGATGCGCACCTGCAACAACCCGCCGTTGTTCAACGTCGCCAGTTCTGCCTGCAAGGCCGCAACCGCTGCGCTGGGAATGCTGACCTGCACTACGCCGGCGAACTTGCCACCGAGGCGCGCCATCTGGCTGCGCTCCCAGTTGCCACCGTGCGCCGCCACTGCAGCGGACAGTGAATCGACCAGACCGGGACGGTCGTCGCCGAGCACGGTGAGCACAAAAGAGACCATGCGGCCACGCTAGCCACACCGCCCCGTCGCTGAAGCGGCTCAGGTGCGGATGATCGGTACCCGGGCCAGGTAGTCGCTGCTGATGAAGCTCCGCCGCAGATCGTCGCTGAGGCCGTCGAACGGGGTCGTCTGCGAACGGTGTGCGGCCATCGCTGCTTCGCGCAGTGCCAACAGGTGCGACTGGTCGAGCACGTCGGTGACCTCCAGATCAGGGCGGCCGAACGTGTCGGGGTCGATGCTCATGTAGACGGTGTCGGGGCGTAGGTCGCGCATCTCCGCCAGCCACCGGCGCATCAGCGAGTTCGGCAGGATCGACTCGTACAGCAACACGTCGTCGGTGTGCACATGGAGCGCATCGATGATCGCCGCGCGCATGAACAGGTGGTCGCGGTGGCCATCGCTGCCGTCGAGCACGCACACCACGTGCGGACGGATCTGCTCGATGTGGTGCAGGAGTTCGCCGCGCAGCATGTCGGCGTCCGCTGCGCAGAAGGCGCCGTCGGGCATCTCACCATCGAATCCGGAATCGTGGTGGCCCAGCAGTCGCACCGTGCCGCCCAACAACGCGACAGCGTCTCGAAGTTCGGCTGCGCGTTGTTCGCCCAGCGTGACACCGACGGGCAGCTCGATCGCCGACTCGCCGAGCTCGCCACGGGTGGCGCACAGCACCGTGACGGCGGCACCCATCGACGCGGCGTGCGCGATCAACGAGCCGCACACGAATGCCTCGTCGTCGGGGTGCGCCACCGCCACAAGCCACCGATCACCTGGCTGCACTGCCCGCAACCGGTCCCGTCCATCGTCGCTCACCGTCAGCATGTGGCAGGTTCTAGCACGCACGCGCTGAAGGGATTCGTTGGCGTGTGTGCCTGTAGCCCACACAGAATCGGTTTCCTGCGGGTACGGTGACAACCCCACATCGCGAGCCACTAGTGCAGCGTCCACAGGGCGGAAGGGGGCACCGATGAGTGTCGTTCGAGTTCAAAAGCGTCAGCTCGAGAAGGCCAAACAAGAAAAGGCAGCTGCCAAGCGGGAGCGCCGCCAGTCGCGCGAGCCGCTCGGCGAGGCGTCCGGCGAGGCCGTTGGCGCCCCGGAACATGCCCAGGACAAGGTGCTGGCCGACCTGGCAGCGCTGCACCAGCGCTACGCCGACGAGCAGTTGAGCCTCGAAGATTTCGAGGAACAGCGTGCCGAATTGGTTTCTCGGCTGCGAGTCGACTAAAGGCACCTTTCGACTTCCTGCATTTTGCGGGAGGAACCGTGCGCGATTGCGACTACCGTCATGCCATCGGGTATGCCAAGAGGGCTGCTCGGATTGAGAGTAGAGACATCATGCAAGGCACCGTTAAATTCTTCAACAACGAGAAGGGCTTCGGCTTCATCTCACGCGAGGGTGGCAGCGACGTGTTCGTTCACCACACCAACATTGCGGGCACCGGCTACAAGTCGTTGAACGAGGGTCAGCTCGTCGAGTTCGATGTGGCCCCCGGCCGCAAGGGCGACGAGGCCCAGAACGTCCGCGCCATCTGACGCAGGTTCGTAGAACGCCGCCGTTCCTTCGGGAGCGGCGGCGTTCGTCGTTTTCGGGTCAGTGGGCGATGTGAAGTCGGCTTGACTCCGCGGATACAGTGCGCTCACCAAAGTTCATGCCCTCCGAGGGTGGATCCGCCATCTACGGACCTGTGAAGGAGAACCTCATGCCGCTGCAGGACGATGTTCAGATCGTGTCCGTCGACGACCACGTGATCGAGACCCCGAACGTGTTCAAGGACCGCTTGCCGGCGAAGTTCGTCGACCGCGGCCCGCAGATGACCCGCACTGATCAGGGCCACGACGTGTGGGTCTACGACGGTGTGCCGCACCCCACCATCGGCCTCAACGCCGTCGCCGGCAAGGATCGCCACGACTACGGCATGGAGCCCACCGCTTACACCGACATGCGCCTGGGTTGCTACAGCGTCAAGGAACGGCTGGAGGACATGGACACCGAGGGTGTGCATGCCCAGTTGTGCTTCCCCAGCTTCCCCGGTTTCGCCGGCAGCACGTTCTACCGTGCGCCCGACAAGGAACTGGCCGTCGCGTGCGTCAGCGCCTGGAACGACTGGGCCATCGACGAGTGGTGTGGTGGCATGCCTGGCCGCCAGATCCCGCTGGCGATCCTTCCCTACTGGGATATCGACGCCACGGTCGCTGAGGCCGAACGCACCATTGCCAAGGGTGTCCGCACGTTCTCGTTCTGCGAGGCCCCGCACGCCATCGGCGAGCCGTCGTTTCACACCGATCACTGGGATCCATTCCTCGCCCTCTGCAACGAGGCCAGCGTGCCGCTCTCGATCCACTTCGGTTCGGGTGGCGCACCTGCAGTAGCCCCCGGCGCCCCGTTCACTGCAGCGATCTCGCTGTACGGCCTGAACTCGCAGATGGCGATGATCGACCTGGTCAACACGCGGCTGTTCGAGAAGTTCCCCAACCTGAAGTTCGCCCTCTCGGAAGGTGGCATTGGCTGGATGCCCTACATGCTCGAGCGCGCCGACTACACGTGGGACCGTCACCGCTACTACACGGGTATGGACACTGCGAAGAAGCCGAGCGAGATCTTCAAGGATCACATCTACGGCTGCTTCATCTACGACGACGCCGGCATCCGCAACCTCGACCTGATCGGTGAGGACAACGTGATGTTCGAGAGCGACTACCCGCACTCGGACAGCAACTGGCCGCACACGCGCAAGCTGCTCACCGAGTCGCTGGCCGGCGTGTCCGATGAGGTCGCCCGCAAGGTGGCCGAGGGCAACGCCCGCAAGCTGTACAACTTCCCGCGCAGCTGAGTTCGGCTCGGGCGACGGCCACACCGCCGCCTGAAGCTCGACGCAAGCACGAGAGGTACCGTGGCGCAATGTCCCCGCAGGGCGGTCGCCACATCCTCACCATCGATTTGGGCACCAGTGGCCCGAAGGCGGCCGTCATCAGCAGTGACGGCCGCGTGGTGGGGGCCGGCCAGCACAAGGTGACCACCACGTTCCCCAGCGCAGCCGCGGCCGAGCAGGACCCCGACGAGATCTGGCGTGCCACCGTCAGCAGTTGCCGCAGCGCGATCAAGCAAGCCGCTGCCGCCGGTGTGCAGGCGCGTGACGTCGTCGCGGTCATCGTCTCCAGCCAGTACTCGTCGATCGTCCCGGTCGCTGCCGACGGGCGGCACCTGCACCCGATGATGCTGTGGATGGATCAACGCGGCGGGCCCAAGCGGGTGAAGCGGCTGGCCGGGTTCCCCAAAGGGGCCGACAGCCCGCTCGACCTGTGGCGCGTGTTGCGCATGCACGGCGTGCCGCCGATCGACGGCGGTCTGTCGCAGACCCACATGCGCTGGATCAAGTTCGCCCGCCCCGACATCTACGAGCGCACGGCAGCGTTCCTCGAGCCGATGGACTACCTGACGATGCGCCTGTGCGGCCGCGCCACCGCCAACCAGTGCACCGCCTTCATGTCGCTCACCGTCGACAACCGCACGCTCGGCGCCACCGGGTACCACCCGAAACTGGTCGAGCTGTCGCTGATCGACGCCGACAAGCTGCCGCCGCTGGTTGCGGTCGGCGAACAGCTCGGTCCGGTGCTGCCCGTGGTGGCCGCTGAACTGGGCCTGGCGAACGGCACTGTCGTGCTCAGCGGGTGCAACGACACACAGGCCGGGGCGATCGCCGCCGGTGCCTTTCAGGGTGGGCATGTCGGCATTTCGTTGGGCACCACGGGTGTGATCGTCACCCACCTCGCCACGCGCAAGACCGACCCGCGCACCTCCATCTTCACGGTGCCCAGCCCGATGGGCGGCTGCCATCTGCTGTCCGCGGAGAACGGTGTCGCCGGCGTGGGCGTCGACCACTTCCTGCGCACGATCGTCTATGGCGACGACCCGTTCCGCACGAACGAATCGACGGTCGACGCGTACGACGCGTTCAACGAAGCGGCGGCCGTGTCACCGGCGGGCGCCCGCGGCGTGATGTACCTGCCGTGGCTGCGCGGCTCGATCGCCCCCAAGGCCGACGGCCGCATGCGTGGCGGCTTCGTCAACATCGGCCTCGACACCGACCGCCACGACATGGCCCGCGCCGTGCTCGAAGGGGTGGCGCTCAACTTCCGCTGGCTGCACGGCAGCGTGGAGAAGTTCGTGAAGCGAAAGTCCAGTCACGTCGTGTTCTACGGCGGTGGGGCGATGTCGCCGCTGTGGTCGCAGATCATGGCCGACGTGCTGGAACTTCCTGTGCACCGCCTCGCCGACCCGCGCCATGCCAACAGCCTCGGCACGGGATTGCTGGCGTTGGAACGGATGGGCCTGATCGGCCACGACGACGTGCTGCGTATTCCCACGGTGAGCGCCGTCTTCGAGCCGAACGCGGCCAACCGTGAGCTGTACCGCGACCGGGCCGAACACCTACAGCAGGCGTTCGCGAAGAACCGCCCGATGTTCCGCGAACTCAACCACCCGCGCCGCCCCGCCGGCGAACGACAGAACACAGAACGACCAGAGGACTGACCATGGCCAACTCGATCTTCCCCTACACCGACCGTTTCGGCGTGCTCGAGGGGCTGCCGGCCGAGCCGATGGCCGATGCCGACATCCTCGCGCTGCTCGCCGACCTCGCGTCGAAGGAGGACCAACGGTGGGAGGGCGGCAAGTGCTCGGGCACCACCTATGGCGGCGACCACGAGCATTACGCCGTTGTCGCCGAGGCCTACTCGCATTTCCTGCACGTCAACACGCTGCAGCGCGACCTGTGCCCGAGCATGAGCCACATGGAGTACGAGATCATCACGATGACCTCCGACCTGCTGCACGGCGAGGCGGTCACGCAGCTCGACCCGAACCAGAAAGTGTGCGGTGTGATCGGGGCCGGTGGCACCGAGAGCATCCTCAACGCCGTGCTCGG